>NZ_JBMFJI010000123.1:0-501 GCF_049973875.1 Acidilobus sp. | reverse complement strand
CCGCTACTACGCCTGCAGTCAGGAGAAGGCGATTATCCACTTCAGGGACTACGCAAAGTCCGCAGGCTACATAGTTACTCCCACGGGAGACACGGGAGACGTCGAAATGCCCACGTGGTTCTGGGCTAACGGCTACTTCAAGGTTCCGCTCACTACCCCTGCAGTGGCTATAATCGAACGCACACGGTTCTCGGATACCGCAATAACTGCAGAGGTGGAAGCTAACTACCCGGCATTCTTCACTAACCCACGCTCTGTGGCTAAAGAGATGGCTAAGCAAGTCCTGAGCCCGTGGGCCCCTCCAACGAGCGAGCTCTTTAAGACCTTCCCCTTCCAGACCACGGCATTCCAGCTTGGGGTAATACCAATGACCTTTTACGACCTGCTTTCGTGGGTGTGGTGGTCGAAGTGATTGTTACCGTGGACTACGACCTGAAGGGAGACTTCAGGGACACGCTCTTTTTCCTAAGGCTAAGCTACCTGTGCAGGCCCGGGAGCCCC
>NZ_JBMFJI010000122.1:0-510 GCF_049973875.1 Acidilobus sp. | reverse complement strand
AATGGAATTGAAAGAACACCCTGGCTGCAAGGGACGCGGGTATCTTGCCAGTCCGAATCCGTCTAATGGAATTGAAAGCACATTGGACGGCTCGCCTTCGACATCAACTAATTTCGAATCCGTCTAATGGAATTGAAAGAATCAAGTGAAAAAATAAAAGTCAATAGACTGTTATCTCCCGAATCCGTCTAATGGAATTGAAAGTTCATAGTAAAGTTCATTCTCTTGGTGATAATATGTTACGAATCCGTCTAATGGAATTGAAAGGTTGCTAAGCTTGAGTTCACGCTCAGCCCTGCCCTTGCGAATCCGTCTAATGGAATTGAAAGCAGTGAACTCAATGACGGCCTCGTTTCCCTGTGCCTTAAGAATCCGTCTAATGGAATTGAAAGTCCGCAAGCACATGTGTGAAGTCCACGGAATCTGCGATTGAATCCGTCTAATGGAATTGAAAGGCCCTTCATACCCAGCGGTAAGTACGCCGGTCTCATTGTAGGAATCCGTCTAATG
>NZ_JBMFJI010000121.1:0-513 GCF_049973875.1 Acidilobus sp. | reverse complement strand
ATGAAATATGTTAAGGTATTGTGAAAACAATAAGGTGTGCGGGGAAGCCCATAACGGGCATACCAAGTGTGTTAGGTGTCTCCACACAGATACATATCCCCGAGTCCCTAGGACCTGGAAGTGGAAGGCAACTCCTGTTGAGGGATAGGGGTAATGGGCTGAAGATCTAGCGGTAGTCTACCGCTAAACGAGTTGAGCAGGGTTGGTGTTAAACGCACCCACTAGCTATGAGACGATGAAAATGAAGGTGGTAAATCACAAACCTATGATCTCCCTTAGGGAACCCTCGCCCTTTAAAGAGGGGAGGAGGTCAGCGACCTACTGCTGGTCTTGATAAGTGGTTGAGGGCTTAGCCCCTACGCTTGATCATGAATGAAGATTAAGACGATTGAAACGAAAGTAAGAGCAAACAATATCAAGCTGGTAAAAAAATTAATATTAAAAATATTTTTAATTTTTATTTATTTTTATCAAGATAAATATAAATTTAACTCCATATTATTGCCTAAGGGG
>NZ_JBMFJI010000120.1:0-554 GCF_049973875.1 Acidilobus sp. | reverse complement strand
AATGTGGAAGTCCCGCCATACTCTTATCTCATCGGTGACGTCAGAATTAACTTGTCGATAATTATGTTGTCCTTCTTATTGGGCTTCTTGTTGAAGATCTACATATCGTTTTCACGGCAAGAATCGGACTACTAGTAAACTGGGGAGTTTACGGCTTGAAACGGCGACGGCCTTCCGCTACAACTCTGTTCTACTTTTCTTACACTTCGTTCATCTAATTCTACTTCTACGTGCAACGGAGGACGTGAATTTTCGACGTTTCACTGAAACGCTTCCTAGCCTCTCAAGCCCGTAACCCGGGTTCAAATCCCGGCCGCGGCACCAAATTCCATTTGTTCGAGAGTGAAATAGGTTCTCTAGATACAGAAGTAGTTTGCAGCGGCGAGGGGTATCTTTACAACAGCGTCACCGTTTAATGATAGCATAGAGGCTATGGCAAAGGCTGACACGGAAAAGCCAGACAACGAGCAGAGGAGCTGGGTCCTGGGGAAGGCGGTCGAGAAGTACGGTCGAGTCGTTAAGCCCGGATCCTGGGCGCGGGGTCGTGTGAAAGA
>NZ_JBMFJI010000119.1:0-566 GCF_049973875.1 Acidilobus sp. | reverse complement strand
CGAGCCCTTTACCAACCTGCCGTGGTGCGCCTCGCCGCCCACCTCGTACTCCGTGGTGATGCTGGGCTCCGAGTTGACCACCGTCCCGGCCTTGGCCGTGGTGCCCCCCATGTCGAAGCTTATCACACGGGGCAGTCCGAGAATCTTCGCGAACTCCGCCGCGGCCACGACGCCGCCGGCTGGGCCGGACTCTATTAAATGCACCGGCTTCCTGGCGGCCTCCTCCGCGGTCACCAGCCCGCCGGAGCTGGACATGACGTAGAGCCTGCCGCCCCGCGACTCTGCGTATCTCCCCAGCTCCTCCAGGTAGCGGCCCACCAGCGGCATCAAGGCGGCGTTGACCACCGCCGTCGAGGTCCTCTCGTACTCCCTAGGCTCCGGCGCCACCTCGCTGGATAGGGACACGTAGCGGAAAAACCTCCTCAGAACCTCGCCGGCCCTCGCCTCGTTTGAGGGATTTATATACGAGTGGAGGAAAGACACGGCTACGGAGACCACGCCCGACTCCACGGCCTTCTTTGCGTACTGCTCAACCTCGCCGGGGTCCACCTCCTTCAGCACAGTCC
>NZ_JBMFJI010000118.1:0-580 GCF_049973875.1 Acidilobus sp. | reverse complement strand
ACTTTGTTTTTAGATAAACCCCATGCAACCGTTGTTAAAAGAGATTTGGATGAATAAGGCTTTTCTCCAGTATTCATTAACATAAAATTACCCGTTCCATAAGTATTTTTTACCATACCTGGGTTATAACAAGCCTGACCAAATAAAGCAGCCTGCTGATCTCCTGCATCTCCAGATATTGGTATCTCAGCCCCTAATACTTCTTTTGATGAATAACCATAAATCTTACTTGATGGAGATGGTTCGGGTAAAATCTCTTCGGGTATATTTAATATCTCTAGCAATTCTTTGTCCCATTCTAATTTATTTATATTGAAAATCATAGTTCTTGATGCATTGGAATAATCTATGATGTGAACCTTACCTCCAGACAATTTCCATATTAAATAAGTATCAACAGTGCCGAATAATATTTCTCCTTTTTTGGCCTTCTCCTTTGCACCGGGAACATTATTTAATATCCACTCTATTTTTGTTCCAGAAAAATAAGCATCGGGAACAAGTCCAGTTTTGGATTTTATTGTGTCAAAATAATTTTTCTTTAATTCTTCTACTCTATCTGCAGTTCTTCTGCATTGCC
>NZ_JBMFJI010000117.1:0-586 GCF_049973875.1 Acidilobus sp. | reverse complement strand
CAACATATCAAACAGTTGCAGTATCAGGAAATAGTATAACGTTTTCACTCTTTAAATTTTCAAGTAATGTACCTAGTCCAGGAGTTATACAAGTAGCAGAAACTGACCTCCTCCCCGCCCTAAAGGGCGAGGGTTCGGTTCCCTGAGGTCTCAAGGGTTACACCCCTTTACGGGTGCTACTCGGTTATGATCCACAATGAATGAGAGAGGGTTTTTAATTGTTGAAATCATCACGTTTGTTGCTTTCTTCATAATATTCAATGCACCGTTCAAGTCGCTGTGCAACTTATGCCCAATAGGGCAATTAATGACTCCTCTTGGATGCCTCTTAACTTCAATCCCATGATACGCACAGTATTTTGATGTATTGTATTCAACTACTTCAAACACTCTCATACCGTACTCTTGTGCCTTCAACTCAATGGCGTCAATCAACTTACGGTAAGACCACATGTTCACTGTAAACTTGTTGCCCTTGTCCTGTGCTATGTTAAAGGGATAACCTAAGTATATCGCTGAAACTCCTAGCTCATGAAGTGTCTTAACGATGTGGGATGCTAGGTTTCTGTACAGATGAAGGAGACGT
>NZ_JBMFJI010000116.1:0-589 GCF_049973875.1 Acidilobus sp. | reverse complement strand
GTAATATTAGAAAGTGGAAAGTGGAGGTTCAAGGAAGAGGATGTTGAGAAGTTAATGGGAATAGTAAGGAAGAGGAAAGTGATACTATACGCTAGGGTATCATCAAACACACAAAAAGATGACTTAGTAAACCAAGTAAAATACCTTGAGGAGAAAGTAAAGGACTATGATCAAGTAATAACAGACGTTGGATCTGGGTTAAACGTGAAGAGGAAAGGATTCCTTAAGTTGTTAAGGATGATACTGAACAATGAGGTATCAAAAGTTGTCATGCTTACCCAGACAGCCTAGTAAGGTTCAATTTCGAGATAATTGAGGAAGTATGCAAAGCACACAACTGCGAAATAGTCGTTCTAAATAGGGAGGACAAAACACCAGAACAAGAGTTAATAGAGGACTTAATTTCCATATTGGTATCGTTCAGCGGAAAACTTTATGGAATGAGGAGTCATAAATACGAAGATGTGAAGAAGTGTGTTGAGGAACTTAAGAATTAGAAGTTTTACCCCAGAGGAGGAGTACGTTTACATAACGTACTCCATCAATAACGATAAGAAGGAGGAAAGCAAGATATTAATAGAGAACTACA
>NZ_JBMFJI010000115.1:245-593 GCF_049973875.1 Acidilobus sp. | reverse complement strand
TGGGAAGGACCCTCTCCAGGGGCCCGCCATCGCCGGATCCCCTCTACAGGAGGTGGATAGATCAGTACTCCGGCCCTGAGTATCAGGAGGAGGTCCGCAGGCTCATCGATGCCGTGGACTCCATCGCGGCGGACGACGGTACCCTGGAGGCCATGAGGCGCGCGTACCGCACGTCCGCCATCTACGAGTACATGTTCTGGGACGATGCGTACACGGGCGGGCGCTTCCCCTACCCAGTGCGCCCTCCGGATATGGCGTGAACGCGCCGGCGCGCTGTACTGGCTCCGGACGGGAGAATAGAGGAAAGATTTATATTAACAATGTTTCCTAGTTAGTTCGGTGAAGAAA
>NZ_JBMFJI010000115.1:0-235 GCF_049973875.1 Acidilobus sp. | reverse complement strand
CTCATAGGTGAGAGATTGCCCACGATGAAGGTGACCACGACGCACGGCCCGAAGACCCTGCCGGACGACTACGCGGGGAAATGGCTCGTCCTCTTCAGCCACCCGGGCGACTTCACGCCGGTCTGCACGACGGAGTTCTACGCGTTCGCCAGGAGGTTCGACGACTTCAAGGCGCTCAACGCGGAGCTTCTGGGGCTCAGCGTCGACACCGTGCCGTCGCACATCCAGTGGATCC
>NZ_JBMFJI010000114.1:0-594 GCF_049973875.1 Acidilobus sp. | reverse complement strand
GGACATAACCCAATACGTTTCCTGTTTTTAGTTTCAACACCATTCTATGGTTTCCCTATACCATACAATTTTGATAGTCTTGTTGGAGTTATAAGTTTCAACACCATCCTATGGTTTCCATACCCCACAGCACGACACAGTAGGATTTGACGTCCTAATGTTTCAACACCATCCTATGGTTTCGGCAATAACCCGGAGTACCTCAAGCAGATAGGCCAGTGCAGTTTCAACACCATCCTATGGTTTCCATTCGGCGGCAGGTTGACAGTCATAACAGTAAAGATAGTTTCAACACCATCCTATGGTATAAACGTTAGCCATTACGTCAGAAATGACAAACAGTTTCAACACCATCCTATGGTTTCCCTTGCTAACATGTATGTACCAACGCTTGGTCAGGCCCTCGGTTTCAACACCATCCTATGGTTTCAGGAGGCACTAAAACAATAGTGGAAAACTTTACCTTGAGTTTCAACACCATCCTATGGTTTCTCAGTCTCAGGTAACTCAGTCTAGCCAGCCTCAGAACCAGTTTCAACACCATTCTATGGTTTCTTTCCAAATTTACAGGTGAGGTGAGAGGCGTGAGGGAGA
>NZ_JBMFJI010000113.1:0-605 GCF_049973875.1 Acidilobus sp. | reverse complement strand
CAGGGGCTTCCCCAGGCTTGTCCTCTGAGGTGGGCGACATGAGCGACGGAGTGAAGCACATATGCACCTACGTGCCGCTCGACGTCTACGAGGGCATGCTGAGGATAAAGAGCCAGACCGGGAAGCCGCTTTACTCCTTAATCTCTGAGGCCCTCTCCGAATACGTAAAGGCCCACGCCTCCCAGTCCTAACCCTTTTTTTCCTCCGGGCTCCTACTTTTTCCTGGGGCCCCGCAACAGGGGCACATGAACCCCGTGATATGCATTAGGTGGGGTAATGACCTGCCCCAGGGGCCCTCTCCTTTAACCAACTTTCATGATAGTTTTATAGCCTCCCCTTACCACAGGAAAGGGGAGGCGACCTGGCGTGGTTGGAGACCCGAAGGTGAACGTGGTTAAGGCGTTACGTGAGCTTTCAAGGGCCGGCTGTCTCTCGGAGCAGGAGGCCGACAGGCTCTCCTACTTTATCCTCTCCGAGGTGTTCTCGCTCGGGACGGTAAAGCACATGGCCGAAGACCTGCTAAGGGAGGTACAGTCGTGTATAGCTGCAGACATGGTGGCTTTCTCAAGGGCAGTGAACCTTCTCAGGGAGGCGGTTCACAGTGA
>NZ_JBMFJI010000112.1:0-605 GCF_049973875.1 Acidilobus sp. | reverse complement strand
GTTGTCTGTGAGATCAGTAACTAGGAACCTGATGCCAATGACTATTAAGGTGGGCGTTATGAGTGTGAAGGCGGTCAATTTGGTTGAGGTTCTCTCATTAAGAGCTACGTGGAGTACAACAGCTATGGCTAGAACCTATGCAAGGGTTCTAAGGATGCCCAGGGTAGGTTTATAGGAAAAAGGATCGTAGATATCATTGACCTGAAACACTCCGTTGCCCGCCATTACAAAGACCAAAATGTATGTAGTTAGGGCAAGAAGGATCGTAACCATAAGCGTTAATGTTATTAATGATCCTTCGTCACGGGGTCCTGTAATGCCTTCCACGGAATTCATTAAAACAGTTTATGAGGTCATCTCTCTTTTCGTTTTCAAAGCTACTTAACTTCCTCTCCTCCGTTTAGCCTGTCAAGGGCCTCCAGAATGTAACGCCTCATTAGCGTGGCCTCCCTGAGGTCCCGAGGGGATCTGGACAGACTTGGATGATTAAGGTGAAGCACCGGGTTGTTTGGAACGTAAGCGTAATGATACCCCCTTGAGGCAAGCATCACCCCAAGTAGCTGTTCATTGCCCCTTGCTGCACCTAGGCCTGGGTCCTCAGGGAG
>NZ_JBMFJI010000111.1:0-608 GCF_049973875.1 Acidilobus sp. | reverse complement strand
GGCGTCAGGCGTCATTTATGACGTTAAGTACGATAACGGACAGAGCGTGGCCGTGCCGTTACAGGATTTTCATGAAAGTTTTTAACCTTGTCCTCTCCATCCTTTCCCTGTGAGGTGGGCCTGGAGAATGTGGACAAGCGTCAGAGGTTTCGCAAAGGACTTCTTCAAGTATAACGGCTTTTCCGTCCTTGAGTCCCACAGAGGGGTTATATGCTTCAGGTATAGGGAGTACGTAGACCCATCGGGCTTTATAACCAGCTTCGAGACCTACGCTAAGAGACTTTTCCCGGGCACACGCTTTAACGTGGACGTAGACCCGTTTTCCCGCAAGGTCTGTGTTTTTATCTTTTCTGAGTGAAAAATTCATGAAAGTTTTTTAGGTTCCGCTTCCCGCTTTTCCCCTGGCCCGGGAAAGAGGTGGTAGAAGTGTCAGGGGTTGCGGAGGCGAGGCCCGTGATAGACCAGGCACAGGCGTTAAGAGTCCCCATGGTCGAGGCCGTCTCAGTGAAGGACGCACTGCTCAGATACACGGCTTACCAAGTATACGACAACCTTCGCTCTGCAGGGTTCACGGACATTAAAATGAGCGTCCGCACTGTCGGCTCCCT
>NZ_JBMFJI010000110.1:0-614 GCF_049973875.1 Acidilobus sp. | reverse complement strand
CATCCTATGGTTTCCCCTGATATAGTAATAAGGGATATTTTTGCTGGAATAGCTGTTTCAACACCATCCTATGGTTTCGTGGTTCAACGAGAACTGGAAGGACAGCGGCTACGAGGCGTTTCAACACCATCCTATGGTTTCGAGGAGATAGCAAATCTACCAGAGGGGTCATATCTAATGTTTCAACACCATCCTATGGTTTCACATAGCGATAAAAGAGCTAATGGAAGAAGCAGACGAACAGTTTCAACACCATCCTATGGTTTCAGATACACGGCTTATCAGGTCTACGACAACCTTCGCTCTGGTTTCAACACCATCCTATGGTTTCCCGGCCGTCGTGCTATCATTGCGTCTCTCGCAACGCTCCAAAGTTTCAACACCATCCTATGGTTTCCATACTCAGATGGAGAGGGGGTAAACATCGGGGCATACGTTTCAACACCATCCTATGGTTTCAGGACGTGTTCGACGTAGACCAGGGCACCAGGTACATGTTTCAACACCATCCTATGGTTTCTGTAGGCTACCTAGTACTTGACTTCTTCCACAACAGGCACGGTTTCAACACCATCCTATGGTTTCATGAATATGCTCGCTGGCGCGTTATTGAC
>NZ_JBMFJI010000109.1:0-615 GCF_049973875.1 Acidilobus sp. | reverse complement strand
TGGTTTCCGAGGCCTGAGCCACCATTCAGGTTACTCTCGCCTGCCGTGCCGGGGGCGGGCCCCCGCCGCCCCCTCAGTCCCACCGTCGTTTTCCGCAGTGAAATATTTAAGCTTACTGCGCGTCTCCAGGCCACTTCCCATGTCCCACATGGGAAGTCCCATCACTTTTTGATTTTTCATAGATTAAAGTTAAGTGAAGTTCATGTTCCCACCAGTCCCACAGGGCAAGGGGCTTCCCATGTTTTACATGGGAACTACCCGGCTAAGTAGTTTATAAGGTAAATTAACAAAATTATCAAAACTGCTGCCTGGTGGCGGGCTGGGCCCCTGGCCTAATTACCTCAGCCCTGACCTCGCCCATGCCCATGGCCCTCAGCTTCCCGACCCCCAGCTCCGATGCTATCGCCAGCAGCCTGTCGAGCACCGCCGAGCCCAGGCCCTCCTTGACGCTGTACACGGCCCAGCCGGTGAACCCCCTGAGGAGCCTGAGCCTCCCCAGGTAGTCCCTGCCTATCACTGCCGTCGTGGGCCTCACGTCGTAGTCAACCTCTACTGCGTACATGTCGACCAGCCTGCCGACGTAGTAGTGGTACAGGGGGGCGACGCCCGCCGCGC
>NZ_JBMFJI010000108.1:0-617 GCF_049973875.1 Acidilobus sp. | reverse complement strand
GCTGGTGAGCGGCGAGAGGGGAGGCGGCCTGGCGGAGTGCTACAGCTCTGGCCAGCGCGAGCTCTGCATAGTGAGCGAGGTAGCATCAACGCTTGACAGCCTCGACCCGTCTGGCACGGTGAAGCTGGCCCTTGCATACGCTATCACTTGGGAAGGCGGAGGTGGGAAGCAGTGACGGCTGAGGAAGGTGAGAGGCGGGCTGGCGGGTTCCTCTCACATGTTGTAATAAGGAAGCTGAGAGGTACCGACTTCAACCTGGAGTTCAGCCCTAGGAGAATCAACTTAATCGTGGGTTGCGAGGGCTCCTACAAGACCTCGCTCCTGGAGGCCCTCGCCGTGTCCCTCATGACCGCTGACTTGAGCGAGAACCCCGCCAAGTACACCGAGCTTATCAGGTTCCTGAGGACTATGAGAATGAACCCAGACTGGCCGCTGAACCTGTGGGCGCTTAACATGGACGTTGAGATAGACGGCATAACTGTAAGGCCGTTTGAAGTTAAGCAGGACAACGAGTCCTCCAACTCTGTATGGCTGGGCTTCGCGGCGTATTACAATAACGAGGAGGTCACCACGCTGAAGATAAACGTGACCGTAAGCGACGACGGGAGGACCGAGTT
>NZ_JBMFJI010000107.1:0-624 GCF_049973875.1 Acidilobus sp. | reverse complement strand
TCTTCGATAACGAGCTAAACCTGCCGAGACATCTGTTTCAACACCATCCTATGGTTTCGTCATGGCCTCGATACTTGACAGGGTCCTCTCGCGTGAGTTTCAACACCATCCTATGGTTTCCCAAGTATGCCAAGGGCCTCCTTGAGGAGGCTGGAATAAGTTTCAACACCATCCTATGGTTTCTTGTTATGTCCTTCAAGGGCCGCACCAAATGTAACGACGCGCGTTTCAACACCATCCTATGGTTTCTTCGGATGCAATCGAGTGGTTCGTCGTAAACTGGAAGGGTCGTTTCAACACCATCCTATGGTTTCTTCTATAGGTCGAGGTCGGGAGCGACTTGGAGCGGATGCCTAGTTTCAACACCATCCTATGGTTTCCTGAGGAAGAAGAGTTTAGGATGGCATTGGTTGAGGGACAAAGGTTTCAACACCATCCTATGGTTTCGAAAACTTTTCTACCTACGTGGACTGTCCTTACCTCGGGGTTTCAACACCATCCTATGGTTTCTTCTGGTAGCGGCCACCGTTGAGATCCCCATCCACTCGTTTCAACACCATCCTATGGTTTCGGGCACTTGAGAGCGTGAGCTACAGCAGATCCTATGATGTTTCAACACCATCC
>NZ_JBMFJI010000106.1:0-626 GCF_049973875.1 Acidilobus sp. | reverse complement strand
ATAATCATAGCTTAGTACCTGTAGCAGATACAAGAGTTCCGACTCACTCGGTATTTGACCACCTTCATGCTACCTCAGCCCTGGTTAACTGGCTAGTATGTGATGACGAGCCAAGAGGATACTTCGTTAAAATTGATATACCGGGAATCCAGGACATTATAAGTAAGGCCAGAAAAGCCTCCGACCTCTGGGCTGGGAGCTGGATAATCTCGTATCTTACATTCAAGACCGTAGAACCTCTTGCTTTAAGATATGGTGCTGATTTAATCCTTGAGCCGTTCATGGGGTTAAACCCGTTCTTCGTCTCAATGGTAATTAAAAAACTTGAGGAATCTGAAGATTATAAGTTATGTCCGAAATACAAAAACGCCGTCGAAAGAATCAAGAAGATTATACCTGAGTCCCTAAGAACTCCATACCAGCCAATGATGCCTGGCACTGTGTATCTAATGTTACCTCCCTCAATATTTCCTAATAGGGATTCTGTGGTCTCCGAGCTCAAGAAAAATTATGTTGATGCTTGGCAGAACCTGGTGAAAGCTGTTAAGGAAGTTATGCCTGAGATCCCAATCCACGTGTTGAATGACGTAAATATCGATAAACATCCAATAGCCCCCTTGAAGGTT
>NZ_JBMFJI010000105.1:0-638 GCF_049973875.1 Acidilobus sp. | reverse complement strand
GGAGGAGATGGCCAAGAAAGGCCTTTGCCCTAAGGGAGGCCCTCTACTGGAAGCTGAAGAGGTCTTGGATAGGGAGGAACTTAATAGGGTCCGACACGATACTCGCATTTTTACCTTTGTTATGAATGTTGCATTTAATTAAGAAATAACTAGCAACTTTGAAACATAATTGATATTCTTAAGTAAGCAATTTCAAGAAATTTATGCAAATATGCATTTTAGATCGTAGACAACATTCTTTGTTATTACTTGCTCATATAACATCAAGTTTTATGTGATGTCACTTAAACGGTTAGTACAATCGTTTTAACTACCATTATTCTATTGTATAATAGAAAACTATGCTAAATTGTTATTTATAAAAATAAGGATTTTATAATTAAAAATGGTTCATTGTCATTGTTTCTTTATTATTATTTTAACTTAATGAGTTATAGATATTTTCAACAGGAAAAATTTTTATTTTAAATCTAACTAATTTTATCATGTGAATAAAATGAATATAGTTATAGCAAGAAGGGATTCATTAACCCATACCGATGGAGTGACAAGATTTATAGTAACTTTGGCTGAAGGGCTTAAAAAACTTGGCCATGAAGTTTCTTTAGCATCTTATGGAACTCTACCTATAACGGATT
>NZ_JBMFJI010000104.1:0-641 GCF_049973875.1 Acidilobus sp. | reverse complement strand
CAGGAAACCACGGGCCTGAAGGACCTCACGGCGCCCTTGTAGAGCGTTTTATTAAGTACGCGGAGAAACTCGAGACGATGGCACTCAGGCTGGAGACCTTCAGCCTCGTGAACAAGGCCCTAGAGAAGGAGGGCTACCACATCATCGGGAGCCACAGCGCCTACAAGAAGTGCCACTGGACGCACGAAGCTCTAGTCAACGGCAGGTTCTGTTACAAGGGCAAGTTCTACGGAATAGAGAGCCACAGATGCGTGCAGATGACTCCCACCTCTTCGTGGTGCTGGCTGAGGTGCGTCCACTGCTGGAGGCTCGAGCCGGAAGACGTAGGCATAGAGTGGGACGAGACCAAACTCCCAGAGTACGACGACCCAGAAATGATAGCCGAGAAGTCGATAGAGGAGCACAGGAGGGCCGTTTCTGGGTATTTCGGCAGGCAAGACGTGGATAGAGAGAAGGTTAAGGAAGCGATGGAGCCCAGGCACGTCGCAATTAGCCTCACGGGCGAGCCGACGCTTTACGAGAGGTTAGGCGAACTCATAGCCGAGTACCACAAGAGGGGTCTGACCACTTTCCTCGTTACCAGCGGCGTTAGGCCTGACGTATTGGCTTCGCTAGAGGAGGAACCGACCCAGCTCTTCGTA
>NZ_JBMFJI010000103.1:0-658 GCF_049973875.1 Acidilobus sp. | reverse complement strand
TTCGTTCCAGCATTTGGCGGTTACTACGGCTAGTTCCTTGAGCTTCTCATGGGTATTCCTATCCACGACGAGTTTAACTACATTAGTCCTCCTCATTATTGGCATTTCTTATACCCCTCAATGAGCCTCTTAATCACGTCATCATAGGTCTCCCTTGGGTGAATCTTAAGTCTCCTCAACTCCTCCTTAGTATCCCTTCCAACTCTAATCGGCTCAGTAACAGGCATACCACAAAGGTAACAGATAGTAGCTTAAAAGCTTTACCCCGCCCCTGGAAGGGGCGAGGCTTGTCGCTCTTTTTGTCAAGTATTTTATACGTGAAGGCGTGGGTCGACTCCCTCCGTAGTTCAGGCGTATCCATCTCCAGGACAGAGCCAGAGCCAGACTCATACACGACATGCACCACGCCGTTAATTGGGCGCACCCGTAAAACATTGCCTGGATAAGTCGCGTGGCTAACTTGAGTCAAATCATCGCTGAACGCGTAAACCGTGTCATTAATGCCCACGTAGATGTATTTACCGATATCCATGCTAATGTTGAGGGGGGTGCTTGGGTATTCTAGGCGCGTCTCCGCAATTGGGTCTAGATGCGGCGATAATAGGTATAGGAATGCATACTCACTGTCTGACCTCGTCCCCGTCCTAAAGGGCGGGGG
>NZ_JBMFJI010000102.1:0-672 GCF_049973875.1 Acidilobus sp. | reverse complement strand
ATGAGGGCGAGTTTCAACACCATCCTATGGTTTCACGGCTGCGTCGACAAAGACGAACTAGAATGCGCTCTGGATGTTTCAACACCATCCTATGGTTTCGGCCTTCGAGAGGAAGTTCGACGACGCTACGAGTAATGAGGTTTCAACACCATCCTATGGTTTCCAGACCTTGAGATATACAACCACCAAATAAACTTCAATGTAAAGTTTCAACACCATCCTATGGTTTCTGCTATCAAGGTTGATAACTATGAGTATACGGACTACGCAGTTTCAACACCATCCTATGGTTTCTTATGCTAATCAACACCATCAGGAGAGTGGTCTCTATCCTGTTTCAACACCATCCTATGGTTTCTAAATGAGATGCTGAAAAATGTAAATACACTTGACGACTTGTTTCAACACCATCCTATGGTTTCGGGTACGGCCCTAGGGACTGGTGGTTCTCAATAGATTGGTTTCAACACCATCCTATGGTTTCATCAAACAAAGAGCGGCGGGCTGGCCTACCGTTTCCGTGTTTCAACACCATCCTATGGTTTCCAGAGCTGAACCTTGATGCCTGAGGACTCCAGCTCGTCCCTCTGTTTCAACACCATCCTATGGTTTCTGAGACATTTAACACGGGTAAGGCAATATTGGTGTTTACGTTTCAACACCATCCTATGG
>NZ_JBMFJI010000101.1:0-672 GCF_049973875.1 Acidilobus sp. | reverse complement strand
GGGGCCCGCTCCCCTTTTCCTCTGAGTGGGAAAGCATAAGGAAGGCATCCACAGATGTGGCAAAGAAGCACGGGATATCCGCAAGGAGGCTCCAGGAGTTCACTAGGCTAGCAGGGGTAACCTACCGCTCTCAGGGAGGAACCGGGCTTGCGGGCAAGCTCTTTGAGGTTATATTTTACACACGCTACAGGCCAAGGAGACACGCAAGCATGAACGAGGTCTTTTCACTCAGGGTCTTCGCTCCTGCCCCACTTTCCTTTAGCTGCGGCAACAGCATAGCGGCGTTCACAAAGAGCCAGGACGTCGTGAAACATGTTTTATTGTTCCTACTACGCTACGTAATTTTCGCCATGGGAGTCCCGATAAGGCTCACGCCATGCAAGGTGAACCCTTCGTGCCCCAACTACTTCGACCTTGCGGAGATGCCCTTGCGTGAAGTCCCCAGGCCTCCCCTCGCACAGAGCCTTGAGGACATAGTTGAGTACGGGTTTGGGGAGAGCTCGGTTGAGGAGGACGCATCACAGCTTGAGGCCTCACTGCCGATGTATGTGCCTAGCGAGGCCGCAAGGGACTTTGTCTCTGAGTTCATTGAGGACTTACCCCAGAACGAGGTGAGGGTCGGCTGCACTGAGAACCCAATGGAGCTTTACGGGACACTTGAGGGCCTCACTC
>NZ_JBMFJI010000100.1:0-679 GCF_049973875.1 Acidilobus sp. | reverse complement strand
AAACAGTACCTTCCTTACGCTCTACGCAGCCTTGAGTCTCAGAGCCTTTCTAAGGACAGATTTGAGGTTATTGTTGTGAAGAACTTTGAGGACCCCACAAGCGACGAGATAATTAGGAGGAACGGCTGGAAGAACATAGTCACTGACGTCGTGCCCCTCGGAGGGAAGATAGCAATTGGTTTAGAGGAGGTCAGGGGCGAAGTGGTGACGTTCCTAGAGGACGACGACATGTACAGGGAGGACAGGCTCGAGAAAGTGTACACTACTTTTAAATCTATTCCTGACGTTGTTTATTTCTACAACTCGCAAAAGTTTATTGATGAACGAGGGAACATCCTATATAATCAACAGGAGCCCTCTGCTGCAGAAAAGCTTTATTTAGTAAAGTCTAAAGCTCTTCTAAAAGTCGACCAAAGACTTGGCTTATGCCTTTTTGAAGAGCCCTCTCTTATCAAGGTGATTGGGCTTCATGATTTTAACAACAGCTCCATGGCTATCAGAAAAGCCTTGCTAGAGAATTACAAGGAGAGCCTAAGATCACTTAAAATAGCTCTTGACGGCTTTATAGCCTCGGTAGCTAACAACTCTGAGGGCCTGCTTGCTATATATACGGGGCAACTAACCTACTATAGGCTTCATCAAAATAATACATCGTCTTTCGTCCAAGTATGGAAGAAAC
>NZ_JBMFJI010000099.1:0-682 GCF_049973875.1 Acidilobus sp. | reverse complement strand
TATAAATGAAATATTTATGTATAAACTATTTGTAATTCCAAATAATTGAATTATTTTATTATCTAAGACAATCTAATCAATATTAAAATAGTAAGTCGAAATAATTTATTATTGTACTTAAGCTAAATATTATTTATAGGAATTATTTCACAGTTTCTGTATTTATATTAAGCTCTATTATCTGACGTCTCTTCGTTCTTTAGGACGAGGAGTTCACTTAGGAGAATTATAGGTTCATTGTTTACGCATTAATCTTAATCGCTTCATAGCTGGTAGCCTTTAACCACCTCACTTCATTCGTTTAACAGTAAACCACCAGCTAGATCTTCAGTTCATTACCCCTATCCCTCAACAGGAGTTGCCATCTCATACCTGATTCTAGGAACTCAGGCACATGTAGAGTCCTTATCGGACATCTTAATATGGGAGTAAATTTTTATTTTGCAATACTTTAAAACATTCATAATATAAAACTCTACTTAGGTTTAAAGGACTAAGCTTGCCTTTCGGTTGGCCATTTCTCTTTTGCCATTTCTCTACTTGTATTATTTAGTAAATCTACATAAATTCTAAGGTCTTTATGATAACATTATCAGTAACTATCGTATCTCGGCCTAATATCAAGAATTAATCATGATTCAAATACTATGGATAATAATTAATGACAATATTTATAGTGTAG
>NZ_JBMFJI010000098.1:0-689 GCF_049973875.1 Acidilobus sp. | reverse complement strand
TCATATATTTCAATAATATCGGGGAACTCAAGTTTATCGAATCCATGAAATGGAATTGAAAGAAAGGAGTCTATGAACTTCCATACTTCAAGTTTATCGAATCCATGAAATGGAATTGAAAGTAATAATATTGGCGTGTTTTCTTGTGCATAGCCAAAAATGAGAATCCATGAAATGGAATTGAAAGTTCCATCTTTACCTCCCCACCTAACTGACTATTATCCACCACGAATCCATGAAATGGAATTGAAAGGAAAAAACTATATAAACAGTATTTGCATATGATTCAAACGTATGAATCCATGAAATGGAATTGAAAGTTAGCTTATACTTCCCATTTTTGCCCTTCCAATAGCCTGGGGATGAATCCATGAAATGGAATTGAAAGGTTATTGTTACAAAGTCTGGGTTATCGTTGTTAAATAGAATCCATGAAATGGAATTGAAAGATTCATTAGCTATCTTTGTTTTTGACATTGGTAATTTTGGTGGAATCCATGAAATGGAATTGAAAGGAGGATGGAAAAGAGGTAAAACAGAAATTAATAAAAATGGCAGGAATCCATGAAATGGAATTGAAAGGTGCTCGTGCGATAATTTTTGGCCCTCGGTTGTACAAAACGAATCCATGAAATGGAATTGAAAGTTGCATAAGATGATATTTGTATTATCTCCCCTATATAAGAATC
>NZ_JBMFJI010000097.1:0-699 GCF_049973875.1 Acidilobus sp. | reverse complement strand
CTCGAGCTTCTGAGATATGCCGCCCACAATAGAGAGGTGCTATTTCAACACCATTCTATGCTTTCTGATGACTTTATCTGGTTCCGCGAGCTTAAGGTTAACTTGTTTCAACACCATCCTATGGTTTCTTAATAATCTTGCCACGAAGCCATGGTTAAGACCAAGGGTGTTTCAACACCATCCTATGGTTTCAGGCGATAGTTCATGATGAATGCCAGCGCAGCAGCTCACGTTTCAACACCATCCTATGGTTTCCTGGTGGAGTTTTGACAAAAATCCCCGCGCATAAAAAAGCCCGTTTCAACACCATCCTATGGTTTCTCGGGATAGAAAAGGGGCTGTTAAAGCACTTCATTCCGTTTCAACACCATCCTATGGTTTCTCTTTCGATGAAAGTTTCATTGTTGATGGCATCACTAGAGGTTTCAACACCATCCTATGGTTTCTCTTACTGATGCGTAGGTCTGCGGATATGTCCCTGACGTCCTGGTTTCAACACCATCCTATGGTTTCGTAGTTATTATATGACAGCGTGTCTTTCCAGGAAATTACAGTTTCAACACCATCCTATGGTTTCCATGAGCGAGCTCGGGTCGATGCTCAAGGTTAAGACCAAGTTGCAACACCATCCTATGGTTTCCGAGGCCTGAGCCACCATTCAGGTTACTCTCGCCTGACATGCCAGCGGCGGAGCCCCCG
>NZ_JBMFJI010000096.1:0-709 GCF_049973875.1 Acidilobus sp. | reverse complement strand
CCATGAAATGGAATTGAAAGATTATTATCACCTATTTCATCAAATCATATTGTTGGCTTGAATCCATGAAATGGAATTGAAAGCTTTTAGTAATTCCTCTGTCCTCACTATTGATTTTTTGAATCCATGAAATGGAATTGAAAGTTATTATCACTTTCAACAAATAGATAAACATGATAACCTGAATCCATGAAATGGAATTGAAAGTTTATTGATATTGCTATTGCATCATATAAGTTATTGCTTTCTATGAATCCATGAAATGGAATTGAAAGACTTTTATAGCTTCTTTCAACTCTTTCAACACTTCTTCTATGTGAATCCATGAAATGGAATTGAAAGACTTTATATATGTCTCCATAAACATGGTGTGCAACATTTTGAATCCATGAAATGGAATTGAAAGTTTATATTTCTATTCATTTTTTCTATTTCTTCCGATTTTGAATCCATGAAATGGAATTGAAAGCGTTGTCATGTTGGAACGGGATTAATACATATCCAGGATCCTTTCAATTCCATTTCATGGATTCTTTATCCTATAATAGGAGGAACTTGGTTAGGGCGTAATTCTTTCAATTCCATTTCATGGATTCCCTATTATTAAGCTCTGTAATCAATGTAGTTAATTTTGTACTTTCAATTCCATTTCATGGATTCTCATTACAACATATATTATGTCTTTCGCACTAAATTTCACGACTCTCTT
>NZ_JBMFJI010000095.1:0-715 GCF_049973875.1 Acidilobus sp. | reverse complement strand
CGACAACCTGCACTGGCAGACCAGGAGCGTGGTAACGTTCCTGAGGCCCGAGAGGACAATACTTTACATGGTGGCCGAGGGCCCCAGCAACATAAGGCTCACGACGCCCTTTGACAGGGTGATAGGGAAGGTGAAGGCTATAGTCGCACCCTCGAAGTTTTCGGCCGAGTTCCTCAACGACGCACTGAGACCCGTGAACAGGCAGGTGGACGCAATAATACCCCACGGAGTAAGGATACCCGACAAGGTAAGGCCGATAAGCGAGAAGAAGGGCATGCTGTACAGGACATACTACATGAAGAGGAAGTTCCCGGGCTACGGGATTGAGGCAGTGCTGAAGTTCCACGAGCTCCACCCCGACTACCCCATAGACATAATGGTGCCGGGAGGGCCGATGGACATAATATACGTGGTCAAGGCCATACCGTTTACAAAGGTAACCGGAGACCTACCCTATGAGAAGGTGGAGGAGCTGTACGACACGCACAGGTTCTGGCTTAACCTGAGCGACAACGAGGGGTTCGGAATAATGCCCATTGAGGCCATGGCCCACGGGGAGGTGGTCATAGCCGCAGGGATACCAACGATAGCCGAGACCGTGCCAACGGACAGCAACTTTATCATACCCGTGGACGGGACGTGGGACGAGCCGTGGGGCTACCTAAACATCAGGCACTACAAGTATAGGACGGAGGACATGGTAGAGGCCATGGAG
>NZ_JBMFJI010000094.1:489-727 GCF_049973875.1 Acidilobus sp. | reverse complement strand
AGTGAGGTCCCTCTCCGACGGCAGGACCGTCGTGCTGACCAGTCACCTGATGAAGGAGGTGGAGGAGCTCTCGGACTCCATATACGTTATGAGGGCCGGGCAGGTGATCGCGCGCGGAAGCCCTAGCGAGATAATATCGATGGCCGGGAGGGTCGTGGAGGCTGTGCTGAGACGGGAGGATGTGACCCCCGAGCTCTCCAAGTTCGTTGTGCGCGACGACGGGGAGACGGTCCTCCTG
>NZ_JBMFJI010000094.1:0-479 GCF_049973875.1 Acidilobus sp. | reverse complement strand
GAGGTTAGGGAGGTTGAGCCCGCGCTCGAGGACGCATACGTGCTCCTCGCCGGCGAGGGAGGAGCTGACGTCAGGCCGTATCGGTTCAGGAGAGGAGGTGCGCACGTCCGTGGGGGTCCTGTCTAAGCTCTACGCATACCTCTACCTGAGGGGCTTCAGGGTCTGGGCCAGCTACAGGACTCAGGCTGTGCTGACCATGCTGAGCTGGATCCTCCCGGTCTTCACCTATTACTTCACCGGCACCGCCCTGGGGAACGAGCTCGTGTCCAAGCTGGGCACCGGTAACTACACGTCGTTCTTCGTCGTGGGACTGGCCTTCCAGGGCTACGTCTCCTCCACCATAGCGACCGTCAGCCAGAGGCTCAGGAACGAGCAGCTCTACGGCACCCTCGAGTACTACGTGCTCTCCCCATCGGGGGTCTTGGGCTTCCTGACGTACTCGTCCATCTGGGGATTCGCGTTGAACAGTGTGAACGCCG
>NZ_JBMFJI010000093.1:0-756 GCF_049973875.1 Acidilobus sp. | reverse complement strand
GCAGTTGGCTTTATGCCGCAGCTTGAGGCGTTATTGCCTCCAGCAGAGCCGCCGCCAGTGCTGAAGGCCGGGCTTGAGTTGGAGGCAGAGTAGACTATGAGCCCTACGCCTCCGCCTCCACCGCCTCCGGCACCGCCAGAATTGCTTGAGCTGTATGCGTTGCCTCCGTTGCCTCCCTGGACGTTTACGGTAACGTTTGAGCAGTTATAGCAGACAACTATGCCCTCACCGCCGCCTCCACCTCCACCACCTGCCCCGGCCCCTGCAGAGCCTCCGCCCCCAGTGCCGGACATCATGGGCCAGGGTATGGGGCTTGACGGAGTGGCGTTAAGGTAGTGCATTAGCCAGTAGTCTGTTATCGCCTCGACAAGGTAGACCACGAGGTCTTGGACGCTTGAGAAGTACATGACCTCCATGGAGCACGGCTCGTTTGGACTTGACGGAGCCGTGGTAAGGCATGAGCAGCAGTTACCAGAGTTGATATACCACCCTCCGTAGCCGGCACCGCAGTTATACGTGCCGCCGCCTCCGCCGCCGTTATAGTTGGCACAGCCGTTACCACAACAGCCTCCATTACCTCCTTTGCCCGGGGTCATGCTAGGGGCAAGGAGCATGAGGCCGGCATAAGGAGTAATATAGGTGCTGGGGCATGACGTGCTGTAGGGGCTGCCGGTCGCACCAGCACTGCTGTTAATTCCAGCTCCGCCCAGGCCACCGTTAAGCAACAGGGTAACGCTGTTAGCTGCTATTGTGAAG
>NZ_JBMFJI010000092.1:0-757 GCF_049973875.1 Acidilobus sp. | reverse complement strand
GAATAAAGATGATCGTCTAGGACTCCAATTTATCATGAAGTGAGGTCGGCTACAGCTATCATCCTCAGTAAGTTAGCCTAAGAGAATCATATCAACCCATTATCTTCTAGCCCTGTATCTTGATAGCGAAGTGAGATCTTATCCATATAGTGAAGCATACTATTTGCACCTTACTTTAATTTCAATCATCTTATCTTTAATTGTGATAGAGCGTAGGGCTTACCCCTCGCCTGCATACAAAGCTTAACAATAGGTGAGTCATAAGACTCCTTCGAGCTCAAAGGTACGGGGCTCACATATCCGTTGTCCCTCCCGACCTTGGAGCAGCGCTAAGGCTAGGTTGAAGCTCCTCCCTCAGTGGGAGATCAGAAAGAGGTTCCTTGAAAAAGTGAGGTAGAACGACGGGCTTGTCCTGGTGAACTCCGCTTTCATGATGGCCAAGGTCAAAACACTTTATTAATACTATGGTAACTAAATTATACTTTATTATTTGAACATAAAATTTTAAAAATTATTATTTAGAAACTATAAATTTACGGTATAGTTTTTAATAATTGATAAAAATTGTTTTTCAAAGTTTGAAAGAGAATAATTTTTAGCTTGCTCTATAGCTGATTGTTGAATTTTATCAAAATTTTGCAAAGCATAACTTATAGCAATTTTTGCGTCAATACTATTGGTATATCCCAAATTTGGATCTAATTTTGAAACGATATCATACCATGCCGCTCCATCTTTGTGTACCACAGGTATAAGC
>NZ_JBMFJI010000091.1:0-761 GCF_049973875.1 Acidilobus sp. | reverse complement strand
ACCGTAATACCCTGCAGGGCCTGAGGTATTACAGGGGTCAGCCTAGGCCCCTCACACTTGTCAAGTGGCCCCACGTGAATCCCTATATCTTACCGATGTCAATTAACATCCCTTGGTCTGAGACATGCCCAGGAGAAGCAGGAGAGGCATGGTGGGCATAGACACGGCCATAATCCTCATAGCGTTCGTCCTCGTGGCCGCGGCGGTGGCCTTCGTGGTCCTCGACATGGGCATGACCTCGGCCCAGAAGGCCAAGCAGAGCATGGAGAGCGGCCTCCAGGAGTCGTCCACGGCCCTCCAGGTGGACGGCAACGTCATGGCGTACGTGAACAGCAACGGTGAGGTGCAGGACATATTCATACCGCTCGGAGTGACCCCCGGCACGGGCTACGTCAGCTTCGCGCCGAGCCTTATGGAGGTGTCGATTATAACTCCAAGCGGAAGCTACGCCAACATATACAAAGGAGTTAATAACTTACTGGAGGTGAACTCCTCGGTCCCCTTATCTACGATCGCCTCTGATATGCAGTCAACCTATACAACCACCACTGCAGCAGAGGTCTACTTCATACACGGCAACATAACCCCATACGTGCTAGGCCCCTATGGCCAGGCCCTGCTGGTGATCTATCTACCCTCAGGGCTGCCTGCCTACAAGAGCTTCACTGTAACTATATCGCCAAGCATAGGAGGGGCTATATCTGTAGCCAGGACCATACCGCCTAACAACGTGAGCAACACAATAATAGACCTTGGGTGAG
>NZ_JBMFJI010000090.1:0-852 GCF_049973875.1 Acidilobus sp. | reverse complement strand
GGTCTGTTGCCAGAATCCCTTATGGTTGAGCTTGACAACATCCCAAATAGCTATAATAAAGCAGTTGAAAACCTGAGCGATCGCCAACTTAATAACATAAAGGATGGCATCGATAATATCGATGCTGACGGTAACTCCATGGAGAGTTGCAAAGAGCTTGCCTCAGGTTTTATCAATGACCTCAGACTTGAGGTAGTACCTATGGGCGGTACTTTCAACATACCTATGGCTGTGGAAGATTCCTGTAAAGGTGGCGGTAACAAGGAAAGCAAAGGACGTCTTGAGATTAAAGCAAGCCTCTACGACTCTCAGGCTGTGGCCGCCTATTTGATATCAAAGATGCTGATAGAGCTTAATGCTATAAACTACAATAAAGTCTATATATACGTTGACGTGACTAACGCCCCCAACCAGCTCCAGGTAATGACGGTAAGAGCTGCTGAGGGTGCGGCTTCGGCCCTCTCATTCTCTACTGAGGTTGCTCTTGGCTTCTCTGCCCTCGATCCATACATAAAGGGAGGAGAGCTGAGTCTCAATGTCGTTGAGCAGAGGCCCCTACCAGGCATAAGACTACCAGCCGAGAAGCCGACAAATTTAATAAAGCCTAGACTCCAGGACGATAAGATCGACAAAAACATCATTAATGAGCTCGATAAGCTTAAGGAAAGCTACATGAAATCGTTGCTTTACTCGGTTGGCATAGCTGCTTCGATAAACTTAGGCGCTCTTTTTCTGGCACCATATTTAATTAATGAGACTGACAATTTACCCATGATGCTAGCTGAGATATCGGTAAAAAAATACTTTGAGTTAACCAGGATGGTCAGCGAGAACGGCTCGGTGACCATAAAG
>NZ_JBMFJI010000089.1:0-891 GCF_049973875.1 Acidilobus sp. | reverse complement strand
GTCTACCGACCCTATCAGCTTGTCTGTGTTCACGACCTCCTGGCCCGGCACGGCCGCATCCGTGAGCTTGGCCTGGCCGGGCTTAGGTATGGCCGGTTTTCCCTTCCCGCTCACATCCCTCACCTCTCACGCTCACTTAGTAGAAGTGCGTGGGAGGTTAAAAAACTTTCATGAATTTCTGAGAGTTATTTGGTAGAAAGGCACTCCTCAAGGCTTGCCTTCGGGTTGTCGTTTAAGCACCTTGCGACCCTCTCGATAATAGTGTACACGTGAATGTTGTGCTCGCTTGCGTAGCGTAGGAGCGTGTACTTAGCCTCAGGGCTCACCCTTGCGGATATGACTGCCGTGCGGGCCGTTACCTGTCCGTCCACCGCAACCACCAGGGGAGTGTTAGAGAATCAAAGTTTAAAAGCGTTACCGGGACGCAGGGTAGCCCGGGAGGCGACGCACGTGATTATTGACGTGGGGGCCAGCGAGCTTGCGTGCCGTGGCGACGTCTGCCTTATCTACTCTAAGGACACTGCAAAGGAGAGAGACCTGAAGGACTACGACGCCCTCTGGCCCAAGAGGGACGGGAAAAAGGTGTACTATACGTCGCTAAGGGAGCTCGTTGAAAAGATAAGGGAGAGCGTGAGGCCCGGAGACGTGGTGATTGCAGTGCACAGCATAGAGCACACGGACTGCCCCTTCGACGTCCTGAGGGCTATAGCGGAGGCAGGGGCAGGGGAGCTACACGTCTACGTACCCAACGCAGTGGTGAACGACGCAGACTGGAAGGACGAGACGCACGTCTACAGCTTCACGCCTCCTGCACTGGGGCACCTGCTGAGGAGGGCCATGCCCGGCTACGAGGTTCACGTGGAGCCGGTCTTCGGAGGAAGGGACTTGTAC
>NZ_JBMFJI010000088.1:0-900 GCF_049973875.1 Acidilobus sp. | reverse complement strand
GGGCCGGAGAGGGCCTAGCCCCAGGCACGGCAGAGGATAGCAACCTGGATGGTGGCTCAGGCCTCGGAAACCATAGGATGGTGTTGAAACCCGCATCCTCAAGCTCCCTAACGCTCTTTGTCAGTGCGTCTGAAACCATAGGATGGTGTTGAAACCTATCCGTGCTTTCGGTAACGCCAAAGCCGCTCAGGAGAAACCATAGGATGGTGTTGAAACGGCTGAAGAACTTCAAGGATACGGCCGTGGCCGTCATAAATGAAACCATAGGATGGTGTTGAAACTGATATTTTGTCTCTGAAAACTTCACGTCTGTTAGGTCAGAAACCATAGGATGGTGTTGAAACACCTCTTTCCTGCCCAGGGTTACGCCATCTATTTTAACCCGGGAAACCATAGG
Organism: Acidilobus sp.; assembly: GCF_049973875.1. Taxonomy (NCBI): domain Archaea; kingdom Thermoproteati; phylum Thermoproteota; class Thermoprotei; order Acidilobales; family Acidilobaceae; genus Acidilobus; species Acidilobus sp. The sequence goes on along the minus strand of NZ_JBMFJI010000088.1, from coordinate 503 downwards.
ATGGTGTTGAAACTCAGTATCTCCAACGCCTTCTCGCATTTTTCGACATCAAGAAACCATAGGATGGTGTTGAAACGTGTCGGGGTAAACCCCAAATTCGTCATAGTTCTCTTGCTTGAGGGAAACCATAGGATGGTGTTGAAACGGCCGGGGGGTGACAAGAGAGGTGAGACACAGGTGGAGCAGATGAAACCATAGGATGGTGTTGAAACTTCACGTCGTTTACCGTGAAGATAGGCGAGGGAGGCGTGAAACCATAGGATGGTGTTGAAACGGCAGCCTCACGAACTCGGCCGCTATCATGGCTGCTAGAAACCATAGGATGGTGTTGAAACTGGGCTTCTTCCACAACAGGCATGTTGAGAAGCTTAGCCAGGAAACCATAGGATGGTGTTGAAACGTCTTCAGTTTTTCCGCAAGCCATTTTTTGTATTCCTCTGAAACCATAGGATGGTGTTGAAACGCAAATCCAAGACCTCGGGCCTTATCTTAACAGGGTAGGA
>NZ_JBMFJI010000087.1:0-928 GCF_049973875.1 Acidilobus sp. | reverse complement strand
CATCCTGGTACTTATTTATCGTCTCGAGGGGCTCTATGGTGCCGTCCTTGTATACCTTCAGCTCGTGGGCCTTGAATGTGTCGCCCTCGTCCCTCCTGAGCTAGTAGACCTTGACGTCCTTGTCAGCCAGCGTCCTGGCTAAGGCAAAGGCCATGGTGAACCACTCGCTGTGGGAGGTTATAAAGAGCCTCTTGTCGACTCTGGTCAGGTCCTTTGCTACCTCTATCTGTAGGTCCGCGTGAAGGTATATCTCAGGTTCCTCTATGATTATTGACTTCAGGATAGGGTTGTTAACGAGCATCTCAACAATCGCTAGTTGGTGTACGCCGCTTGAGATCAGCGACGGCTCCACCTCCCTTTCCTTTATCAAGGTCCTGAGGCCCTTCTCGTCCCTAACGTAGGTGACGTCGGAAAACCTCTCCTTAAACTTGAGCTTAAAGGGCTCCCACCTGAGGGAGTCGAGCACGAGCGGCTTCACTTGGGGCGAGGCGGCAGGGGAGAAGACGTAGCTGTTTATGGCGTTGAAGAGGCTGAAGACTGCGACTCTCTCGGTGCTCGCAAAGGCCATGGGGGTCAGGCCATCGCTCAGCAGCCTGAGCCATGCGAGGTAAATTACCATGCTTGCTAAGGAACCCCTCACGCAGTTCCTGTCACCGCTGCCTATGTGTATTACTCTCTCGCCAGGAGCTATGTTGGTGATGCACAGGCCTGACGATGTTGGGTGGAATTCAATGGGTATGTTGACGTTTATGTCATTCTTTATCGCGGCCTCGACGTCTCCTTCGGAGCTTATCATAACCTTAAGGTTATCATTTTCTATGACGGCCTCGTCCTTACCTATGGTCACCAGGTTCCTAAGGTCTGCGCCAAAGCTCTGCCTGAGCGAGTCGCTGAGAACCCTCTTAAGGTATTGCTTGGGCATGAGCCT
>NZ_JBMFJI010000086.1:0-1028 GCF_049973875.1 Acidilobus sp. | reverse complement strand
GTGCAGGCCGGGGACACCACGGACTACACTGCAGCCGAGATGTGGGCCGCGGCCCTCCACAACATAGACCCGAACATAAACGCTGTGCCAATGTACCTGCCCCAGGCGGTGATTGAGGCGTACCAGGTTCCAGGGCAGAACGGCCTACCCATATACTACTGGTACTGGAGCGCCGACTACCCAATGGCTGACGACTTCATGAACGGCATGTACCTGGAGAGTGGGGACTACGCCCTGCCCGACGGCTGGAACGCGACCTACCTGGAGAACCTCAGCGCGTACTTCAACCAGTCAAAGGTAAGCTACCCGTGGCTGAGCCCGAGCGTCGAGCCCGAGGTAGGCAAGTGGCTCTGGCAGGAGGCAGCGGAGTACATTAACATGAACAATACCATAGGCGTTGCTAACTACTATGACATAGCTGGCAACTACACGGAAGCATATGAGCTCTACAGGCAGGCCGAGCAGGAGGCGGTGAGCCTCTACATGTACGTCTACACGATATACCAGAATGCGCTGATGGTGGCTAAGCCGTACATGCACGGCTACATGGGCATGATATCGTGGCAGGAGAACCCCATGTGGGGAGGCATTGACGACTACGCGTACTTCTGGTGGGTCAAGGGCTAGCCTTAGCAGTTATATAATCGCCGCACCATTTAAGCGGGCTGTGAAAGCATAAATTCTAAAACATGACTTAAGGGGCCAGGTGACGTGCACTTGTCCCAGCAGGGTCCACAGGACAAGGCCACGCCTCAGGCGGCCCAGAAGCCCGTGACGCAGCCGCAGGCAAAGCCCCAGGCGGCCGCGGCGCCCCAGGCAGCCAAGCCCCCCGCCCAGGCGGCCCAGCAGGCGGCTAAGCCCCAGGCGCCGCAGCCCGTGGTGCTCCCGCCTCCCCCGCCTGTTGACGTCGGAACCGTTGCCGTGGTGGAGCTCCTCGACGCCATAATAAAGCTGAAGAGGAGCGGCCTGCTGGGCATGATCTCCTACCTTGCGGACAAGGCCGAGGACTCGTTCCTCTCGGCCGCCAC
>NZ_JBMFJI010000085.1:0-1038 GCF_049973875.1 Acidilobus sp. | reverse complement strand
TTTCAACACCATCCTATGGTTTCTGGTGAGCCATCACCATCAAGGTCTCGGAGCCCATCCTCGTTTCAACACCATCCTATGGTTTCCGACCTAGGAAACCCATGCGTTGGGTTTGTGGCGAGGTTGTTTCAACACCATCCTATGGTTTCGTTCACATCTGCGGTAGGACACCAGGGCACCGCGGACTTGTTTCAACACCATCCTATGGTTTCAAGGCGATAAGGGCTGTCAAGGCCGCGGCACTGATGGCTGGCGTTTCAACACCATCCTATGGTTTCTGCGGCGCCTGTCCGGTGGTGGTAGAGGTAGAGCTGGCGTTTCAACACCATCCTATGGTTTCGGGTACATAAGGAAATGTGGTAGATAGCCTTCGTGGTGTTTCAACACCATCCTATGGTTTCAACTTGTCAACCACGAACTGTACAGGCCTCAGTGGTTCAGGTAGTTTCAACACCATCCTATGGTTTCTTCCTTCAATAATGATGAGTGTCTGCTGACAATAACATGTTTCAACACCATCCTATGGTTTCTTAAGCTTTACGGTAGAATATATACACATTTTACCGGGCAAGTTTCAACACCATCCTATGGTTTCAACGGCCGACTCGGTTGTAAGGGTCATTTGAAATGCCACAAGTTTCAACACCATCCTATGGTTTCATAGAAACGTTAGCTTCAGTGGAACTTAATGACCTCAGCATGTTTCAACACCATCCTATGGTTTCGTCATGCCGGTGCTGTGTGGGCTTGCGACTACTACTTAGTTTCAACACCATCCTATGGTTTCTCGGGAGCATAGACATAAACGAGCTCATGCAGGGGAAGTACTCAAGAAGTTTCAACACCATCCTATGGTTTCCGGCTGGAAGAGGGTAGAGTTCTTAGCGAGGCCGAGGTTGAAGTTTCAACACCATCCTATGGTTTCGGCAGCAGCTTGCTGACACCACAACGCTAGCGATAAACGCGTTTCAACACCATCCTATGGTTTCCAATACCAAAGGAAGAACGGCCTGGAGGTGTGAACGCCATGTTTCAACA
>NZ_JBMFJI010000084.1:0-1047 GCF_049973875.1 Acidilobus sp. | reverse complement strand
TCATTCTTATGACAATATATCAAGAAAATCAATCCAAATAAAACTGATGCACCAGTTATTGAAATAGCGCTCCAACCCGACCAATATATGAGGAGTCCCCCTATAATAAATGCAATTGGCGATAAAATTTTATATAATGAAACTTTAAATGGCCTGTTCTCATTAGGATACCTAAACCTAAATACAGCTACACTAACTGCTAATGGAGCATTAAAAAAATAAATGTATCTATTAACACAGGTGGGATGAGGTTAAATTCCAGTATAGTGGATATCCTGCTTAACAAAGCCGTAGGAGTCGCAAACTCCCATTATAAAGTAGGTTGCCACCGAAGTGAGCAGTGCTTAAAACCATAAAGGTTCTGGACCTAAACTGCATTGAAACATATCGTTAAGGATTTTTCCTTCAAAGAAGTTCATGCATCATAGCGCGGCTATGAGTCTGTGAGTGTAGATGGCTGCCAGCGTAGCTATGAAAAGAAGGATAAACGACTTCCTTTCTCTCTCAGGGATAACACTAAAGTGGCATGGCTATGGTCAAGGTTATCGTCCCATAGTGCTCAGGCATGGACTCAGGGATCTCAGGCCAAATAACTATGGAGAGGGGTACTGCAAGCACCGCGGCTCTCTTGCCAAGGCCTAGGGACCTGGCCAGAAGGCGAACTGAAGGGATCGTGAGAAGCGACATAAGCTCAAGGTATTCACTTAATTACGAAGTAGAACTGTAGGTCCTTAAACTAGGTGAGGTGGCCCCAGAGCACAAGTATTGCCTTAGCTAGGGTAAACCAAAAGGACCTGTTAAGCCACATGAAGGTCATTGACTACCTCTCAGCTGGGCTGCCACTCGTCGCGACCCCCAAGTCGCTTGAGGGCATCCCAGCAGCGGCGCTGAAGGGGTACCCACTAGTCTTGGCGAGCCCAGACATTGACCTCGGCGAGGCAGTCGCAACCCTTGCGGGGAGGACGAGGGGGCCCTTCTCAGGCAGGGCGAAGCTCCCTACGTGGGACGAGCAGGCCTCGAGGCTCCTTGACTTCCTCTTATCTGTTT
>NZ_JBMFJI010000083.1:0-1052 GCF_049973875.1 Acidilobus sp. | reverse complement strand
GCCTGCTGTTCCTGTACCTTGCGTACAAATACGTCAGGCCAGGGGGCGTGATAGCGTTCGTGCTGCCCAGGAACGTGCTCTCTGGCGTAAGCTGGTTCCTGGCCAGGGCGCTCCTCGCGAGCAAGTTCCACGTCAAGTACGTCATAGTCAGCGCTGACCCTGAGGGCGGGTACAACTTCAGCGAGAGCACCAGCCTCAGCGAGGCGCTGATAGTAGCCAGGAGGGTTGACAGGCATGAGCCGAACGAGGAGACCGTGTTCGTGATACTGAGGAGGAAGCCGAGAGGCGCAATAGAGGCCGTGCTGCTGGCGGAGAGCATAATGAAGGGCGCGCCAGTGGACGCCGAGGCCGTAAAAGTGAAGAGGGCCGACCTGCTGAGGAACCTCGACAACTGGGGCCTGTTCACGGCCTTTAGTGACGCCAGCCTCGTCAGCGAGGCCGTGTCCATAATGAGCGGAAACGTATGCGGCGTCAGGGTCCCCGTCACCTTGTTGGACAACGTGGTAAAGACCATAGGCATTGATAGGCGCCAGTTCCATAATTACTTTGAGCCTACGAGCTCGGAGACCCCTTACCCAGTCCTCTTCGGCGGCGGCGAGGAGGTAAGGGTCAGCATGGCCGTCGGGCACAACATGTTCGCCAGGCCTAAGAACGGGCAGGCGAGAGAGGTGTTCTATGAAAACGCTGGTAATGTTTTGGTGCCAGACAGGATTCGAGCGAATACGGCCCACGTGACAGCCCTCTACTCAAGCAAGCCCATGCTATCCAACATATTCTACGCTGTAAGGCTGAAGTGCGACAACGCGGACAAGGCGCTGGTGGCCTGGCTGAACAGCACCTGGGGGCTAATGACGATGTTGGCGAAGAGGGAGGAGACGAGCGGCGCCTTCATTAGCCTTAAAATGGGCCAGTGGAGGTCACTGCCAGTCCTCGACGTATGCTCGCTAAGTGATGATGAGTTGAGCAACCTCACCAAGGTCTTTGATAAGTATTCCAAGGTACAGTTCAGGAGGATCCCAGAGCAATATGGCGAGGGGGCCGACCCGAACAGG
>NZ_JBMFJI010000082.1:0-1156 GCF_049973875.1 Acidilobus sp. | reverse complement strand
GTCGCGCCTCCGTAGCTAAATCTTTCACCTGTGGCCTGTCCATGTCTTTAATGCAATGTCTAGTTTCCTGTATATATTGGTGATGCACAGTCTCGCCTTATCCTCGTTAATGGCTGGGCTCAGGGCCCTCAGCACGTCGAGGTCGAAGTTAAGCCTGACCTGGTCAGCCTTCTCTCCGTACTGCTCTGGGATCCTCTTAAACTCCTTTTTTGCGTAGTTGTCAAAGACCTTCGCCAGCGCGTCTAGCCTTTCACGGCCTAATTTACTTACGTCAAGCACTGGCATCGCTTTCCACTGCCCAATATTTAACCTGGTGAACGCCCCCTCGGTTTCCTCTCTGTTGGCCAATACCGTCAGCAGCCCGAACGTCGTGTTCAACCAGGCTACTAACGCCTTCTCCATCTTTTCATCTCCGTCCCTGAGCTTCACCATGAAGAACCTGTTGGCGATCAGGGGTTCATCGCTGTAGACGGCGATCGTCCTCCAGGTGTTCCACCTGATCCTGTCAGGGACGAGCAGCCTAGATCTGAGCCTAACTATTCTCTCGGCCTTAGGCCCGCGGCCAGTGACCCAGGCGTTTGGGCTCACGAGCATCGACCTTCTGGACTCCTCTTCACCGCCGCAGAGCATGGGCACCGAGCCTGACAAGGGGCTTTTTGGCAGCGAGCCGCAGTCTACCCTGCTCCCTTTCTTAGGCAGGTTGAACGCCTCGATTATATCCCCTCCCCTGTTGACGCCCATGTCGCCTATTAGGTTGCCGAAGTACGTGACTGGTATTTCGATTGAGGTGTCGCACAGGCTAATTATTCCGTTATTGACAACCCCCTCGACCAGGTCTACCAGGTAATTATCGGGTATCGTGTGGAAGTTCCAGTTAATGATGGTGTTTAGCAAGGTGCCCCTTGAAACAGACCTTACCAACGCGCCGTGATAAGCTAGCTCGTCCCCTGATAGCAGTTTATCGGCGAGGGTCATCGCCTCTATGGCCGTCTTCGGCTTCTTCATGAGCACCACAAACCTCGTCACCTCGTTTGGGCCGTGCTCGTCGACCCTCCTGGCTACTATCAGCGCCTCGCTGAGGCTGGTGCTCTCGCTGAAGTTGTACCCGTTCTCAGCGTCGCTGCTGACTATGACATACTTGACGTGGAACTTGCTC
>NZ_JBMFJI010000081.1:0-1161 GCF_049973875.1 Acidilobus sp. | reverse complement strand
CATAAAGTATGTCGCGGCTGCAGGCCCCCTGCGAAGCTCTTATGGAGCCTACCCAGCAGGCCCTCATACCTCAGTAACAGATAAGAGGGAGCCACTGCGTCGTCCAAAAATACAATAACATCACCTTCAACCAGCTCAAGGCCCTGATTTACAGCCCCGATAACTCCTGCGCCCCTCTAGGGCCGGGCCTCTACAGGTAAGAAGTAATCCTCTATTACATGCCTTATTACGTTCATATCACAGCTGTAAACTATTATCACCTCGTCCGGCCTTCTCCTCTGAAGCCTCAGGGATAAGAGGAGGTCCCTTATCTCAGGCCTACATAGAGTGGGGATGACGACAGAGATCTGGTCATGGCTCCTCTACCATGACACAGCCGGTTAAGTCTAAGGCCTGCAGGACACCCTCTGAGACCACGCCAACAAGCATCTTTGAGCCCCCCTGGTCACAGATGTAGGGCTTGAGGTTAGCAGACCTGAACCTTTCTAGCACCAGCTAAGCCCAAGCCTCTCAGCGATCTAGAGTAAAACTGAGAACACGATATGGTCATAGTCTGCATTGATCTCTTTGACTGGGTCTACGAGCCCTACGACCATATTCTTGAACATCAGGTCATGGTTGTTAAGCCCTACGTCATACCTGTATATACCTTTAACGAGAGCAACCAAGTAGGTCGGGGAGGGGGGGCTGCGAGGCGTAGGAGGGGCCTCCTGCCTAGGTCGGGAGCGAAGCGAACTCCCTGTAGGTGAAACCATTGCCGCGGATGAGATTAAGGACGTTTTTAACCGTTCTGACTAATTTGCCCGCGCCGCTGACGCCGTAACGAGCTGCGTCGTCTAGTAGGTGCCCTACATGGGCTCTTCGTGTCAAGGGCTCTCTAAGAGGCACAGGCAAGTGATAGTTAAGCCCAACCCTTGCGAAGAACTCCACGTCCTCCGCCACGTTAAGGTCCCTCCAGCGTCCCTCCAGCCTCCTCTCTCCACTGCAAACTCCTTAGCAGTGAGGTAGAACAGCGGCCTCTGGATGCCCGTGACCATGCCCCAGTCTATCGATCTGTGGAAGTAGGCGTTGTACTCGTCGTCAAGGTCGAAGTACGCCGCGTAGGAGCCCTCAGGGCACCTCCTCAGCGCGTAGTCCTGCCCCTCCCCCTGGTCAAGCCCA
>NZ_JBMFJI010000080.1:0-1188 GCF_049973875.1 Acidilobus sp. | reverse complement strand
AGATGAAGCCGCCGGAGACCGAGACGTTCACTATGTTTATGTCGCCTCCAAGCTTAGCTACCACCTCGTTAGCAGGGTTGTCATAGATGTCGGTAGGGGACGAGACCTGCGCGAACCTGCCGTTGATTATGACGCCCGCAACCTCGGCTATAGAGAAAATGTCCGCCGGGTCGTGAGATACTATTATAGTGGTCAACTTCCTCTCCCTCTGTATCTTCCTGACAAGGGCCCTAGCGCTGTCCCTCACCGCCGCGTCCAGGTTGCTGAAGGGCTCATCCATTAGGAGCAGCCTGGGGTTCTTCACCAGCGCCCTGGCTATGGCTGTCCTCTGCATCTGGCCCCCGCTGAGCTCCCTCGGATAATGGTTGAGGACCTTGGTGAGGCCCAGCTCCTCGGCTATCTCCTTGACCTTCTTGTCTATCTCGCTCTTTGGCACCTTGGCGTTACGGAGCGGAAACGCTATGTTATCGTAGACAGTCATGTTAGGGTAGAGCGCCCAGAGCTGGAACACCATTGCTATGCCCCTGTGCTCTGGCTCCACTACAATTCTTCCAGGGGCTGAGACCAGCTCGTCATCAAAGTAAATGGTGCCGTCAGTAGGCACCTCGAGCCCGGCTATTAGCCTTAGGAACGTGGTCTTGCCGTGGCCGCTGGGCCCCAGGACGCCGAAGGCCTGGCCGTCAGGTATTGTTATGGTTATTCCGTCAACAGCGCGGACCTCTATTTTGCCTCTCCTGAAGATCTTCTTTAAGTTTTCAACCCTGACCGAGGCCATGGCTCAGACCCCCTTTGCTCCCCCTCCCAGCGCTGCTAGGCCGCGTATGAAATACCTTCCTAAAGCTATGAACACGGCCAGCGGAACTATTGACGCGAGTACCGCGGCGGCGTAGGTCTCATTGTAGATAGTTCCATAGCCTCCGGTGAAGAACCTCTCCTCCACGGGAACCATCCTCATTGATGGCGTAGTCGTAAGCACCAGCGGCAGGAAGAAGTTATTCCATGACATTATGAACACAAATATCACTGTTGAGAGGAAGCCCGGCAGCGCCAGCGGGAACACGACCTTCCAGAATATGGTCCACTGGCTGGCGTCGTCAATTCTTGCGGCCTCTATTAGGTACCTGGGCACGGAGGGTAAGAATATTGACATGAGCAGCGCGGCGGTCGGTATGTAGAACAGCAGGTTCG
>NZ_JBMFJI010000079.1:0-1252 GCF_049973875.1 Acidilobus sp. | reverse complement strand
TTTCCGCGCACTTTAATGACTTCGGGGAGCATACAATAGAGTTGCAACACCATCCTATGGTTTCACCTCAACGATATCCCTGCCGTCTTCAGCGATAAAATGGTTGCAACACCATCCTATGGTTTCGTAGTCCTTTACCTCCCCTATCAGCAAGCGTAACCCCGGTTGCAACACCATCCTATGGTTTCCGTCACAGTGCCAGCAGTGCTGACAAAGGCCCTGGCGGGTTGCAACACCATCCTATGGTTTCAGCGGGAGAGGGGCAGCATGCCCTTATCAACGCAGAACCTGAGTTGCAACACCATCCTATGGTTTCAAGGTTCGGTTATGACTGACTCCTCCCCGCCTCACAGGTTGCAACACCATCCTATGGTTTCCCACGGTAGACCTTGATGCTGCAACAGTAAGGCTTAAGTTCAAGTTGCAACACCATCCTATGGTTTCACAGCTAGCGGACGGTCAAGAAAGAGTTTTATGGCAGTTGTTGCAACACCATCCTATGGTTTTATCTCTTTGAGTCTATCCATATCAACATCGGCTGGCCATGGGTTGCAACACCATCCTATGGTTTCCCTTGAAGTGAAGCTTAACGCCGATGCGGACACGCCTAGTTGCAACACCATCCTATGGTTTCCCTGTTCCTGACCCGACATCCTCTCTCGCCTCAGGTGTAGTTGCAACACCATCCTATGGTTTCTGGGCGACAAGGTTTATTATTCCATCTCCATTAACAAGGTTGCAACACCATCCTATGGTTTCGATGCTAGATGTTATGATGAGGAAATGGAACGGGCTCTTAGGTTGCAACACCATCCTATGGTTTCTCGAAGTACTTTTTGCTCTTGTATATGGCCTTTATAAAGGGTTGCAACACCATCCTATGGTTTCGGTTAATTTGCTTCAGGTATAGAGAGTACGTAGACCCATCGTTGCAACACCATCCTATGGTTTCTCTTAAGTGTTCATGTGATAAAGCCGGTTTTGCTATTTTAGTTGCAACACCATCCTATGGTTTCATGTAGTCTTTGTTGATGACCAGCAGGAGACGTTGGAGTTGCAACACCATCCTATGGTTCCGGGAGACGTGGAAGCACGGCTACACGTCCCTGTAGAAAAGTGGTTGCAACACCATCCTATGGTTTCTGGGCTGGTCGCTGTTACATGAAGCTGCCACTCACTGTGTTGCAACACCATCCTATGGTTTCTGATGCGGTACACCTGTTGGGCGTGTTTTGTGGCGGCGTCAAGTTGC
>NZ_JBMFJI010000078.1:0-1325 GCF_049973875.1 Acidilobus sp. | reverse complement strand
CTCACTGGGGGTTGCCCTCCGCTCCCAGCTCCCAGGGACTCGGGGATATGTAGGGCCCTTATCGGGCATCCCCTTGCGGGGACACGCCTTATTCCACAGCACTTTAAAACCGCCAAAATTTAAAGGCCTTACCCCGCCCCTGGAAGGGGCGAGGCTTGTCGTTCTTTTTGTCAAACCTTACTCCTGGACCACTATCCTCTTGACAAGCTGACACTTCTTGGCGAGCTGAAGCACGGGTACCCCCTTTGGGACAACTAACTCATTAACAACCTTAATGGACCTCACCTTTGAATTTATCGTATCCCAGTCTACATCGGGCGAGAACACCAGCCTCTTGATGTTTGAGAAGACAACAGGTTTATCAAGGGCCAGTAGGTCGTTCTTGCTTACTGTAAGCTCATCTATGTCACTTATGAGGTCAAAGTCGCCAACCACGCTAACCATCGTCTTTATGGCGGCTGACTGGGCAGCCTTAAGTTTCTCAGCTATCTTGGACACCTTGGATGAGGCCTTCTGAGCAGCGTCCTTAGAGGCCTCGAGAGTCACCAGTAGGTTACTCATGGCCATATTCATTAGGTCTCCAACGGTGACCCCCACCTCCCTTGCAACCTTCGTAAACCTGTCGTAGAGGTCAGGGTCAAGCCCCCTTATGGTGTACACCTTCTCCCTCTGCTGGGTTTTGCCTTCCGGGGCCTCCCCCTGCTGGTTCCCCTCCGAGCTCATAATACATGTCACCTCTGTATTACAAGTATTCTATGTATGCCTAATAAGCTTTGCTATATTAACTAACATTCTAATAAGAAAGACTCCAGAAGTTAGAGCGGGGAGCCGCAGTGGCCATAGGGTTCACGATCTCCAAGGAAGTTTCCGACTCAGCGTGCGCCTGGAAAGCGGTGGCTAACATAGGCCAGATGCCAAGGTACTGGAGGGGGCACAGGGAAGTCAACGTGATGGGCTACGATGGACATAGGTATTATGTTAGCATAAGGTTTGCCTTTCCTGGACCCTTAAATAAAGGGCTGGCGAGCGTGCTGATAAATGATGCCGAGAGGTACGTCACGGTGGAGTACACTGAGGGCCCGGTTAGGGGCGACGTGACGACTAGGGTTCAAGGGGGCAAAGTGATCACCGTATGGGAAGTCAAACTCGCATGGTACTTGAGACTTCTCGAGCCGTGGGTTAAGGGTCACTTCATGAAGGGGGCCTCTGACGCCCTCGAAAGGATAGCCTCAGAGTGCAGCAAAGGTCACGCCGTAGCTGGCAGTTTCCGATAAACCGTGAAGTTTATATCATTTGATATCATTTTATTTATCATTCACAACCAT
>NZ_JBMFJI010000077.1:0-1336 GCF_049973875.1 Acidilobus sp. | reverse complement strand
GGCTAGGTGGAATTAGGGAACGATAATTACTGACTTAGAACGTTTCTATAAGGACCTTGTATGAATTTACTTTGTAAACCTCCACCGACAAAATAGATTGCACTACCTTAACCTTAAAATTCATAGGTATCATCGTGACTGATCCGTTCATTTCGGTCATAGTGATAGAGCATGAAAGGAAAACCTCATTACGAGGGCATTAAGGAGCTTAGAGCAAGATATTAGACAAGGACGTGTTTGAGGTTATAGTCGTTAAGCCTTATGAGAATAGTTGCATAGATTACTTAATTAAATGAAATGGATAGAAGAACTTGATCATCTCTGGGGGAAAGGCCTTTCTTGGCCCTCTCCTTCTGCTGTAGATACACTTGGTGGCCTCCAGCATGCTTGAGGTACAGCCGCAGGCATTGTAGCCATAGGAGTTAAAGTAGCGTATGGGCCATGGATATTGAACAGTGATTGCACTCTTAACGCCCTGACCGTGAGCAAGGTAGGCCAGCTCATGCATAGCATTCATTGAGTGGACTATAGAGTTCTTAGGTGGGTTGATTGCATTCAAGGTTTTTCTTGCATAAGTTGGAAGGTTGATGGCCGCCTCATAACCAAGGGGCTTAAATTAGAGGAGCTTAAAAAGAACATCGAACTCTAAGGAAAAGGTTGTTCACAATCTAACTTCATGTCCCCTCTCTTTAAGGTTTTGGAAAACCACTTTTGCGGTGGCGTATGTACCTTGTTGGTTGGTCTCTATAACTAGATTAATGTTAAGACTCTCCAAATTTCTGTCGCCCAAGCTATAACTCATAATAACTTTAAGTTATAAATGTTATCAAGGCCTATAAGATATCTCTTTTACAGAGTTACAGTTATGAGTTTTTATTAAGTTGTTTGAAAAGCGCATTCACATCCATAGGTTGTTAACCAACAAGCCAAGCCTCTACTATAAATTTAGCATATAAAGCTATATTAAAAAGGTTTTATATACATATACAATTACCTGCCATACTTATTTATTAACTTTTTAATTTTATTAATTCAAATTCTTGACAAGACCGTCTCGCTTTTTTCATTAAAACCCTTGATATGAGCGTCATTTATGGTTCCGCTGATGGGAACGTAAAAAGAGGGGTTACGAAAGAAAGACTTTAGCTAAGCTTTTAAAAGCTTACTTTAAATACAGTAAATTAAAGGGAGTCGAAGTAAAATGGATCTCAACAATAATGATCTAACAAGGTCTATCACATTTGTCATGTGGGGTCTGGGGGGATCAGGAGCCGACAAGGTAATTTACTCTATAGCCGAAGCCTTAGCAAAGGAAGGGTTTCGCGTGACTATTATA
>NZ_JBMFJI010000076.1:0-1371 GCF_049973875.1 Acidilobus sp. | reverse complement strand
GAGACTATAGTGTGGCTTTACAACCTCTACACTAAGCTCTCCTCCCAGAATAGGGTTTGAACCCTCGTCGTCTTTCTTTCAACTCTATTGGATGGATTCTGGTTTCCCGCCGGCCCCTCCGTCCCACCGTCGTTCTCTGCCTTTCAATTCCATTGGACGGATTCGTAAAACTTAAGTATTTCAGCCGCCAGCTCGCCTGGCTCCTTCTTTCAATTCCATTAGACGGATTCACAAGTACTGGGCCTCGCTGAAGCAGGAGGACTACGACGAGTTCTTTCAATTCCATTAGACGGATTCCCGCTAAAAAACCATGAATCTATGAAACCATGAAAGTTTTTACTTTCAATTCCATTAGACGGATTCACCCCATGGGCTTCACACATGTGTTTCCTGAACGACCTGTTCTTTCAATTCCATTAGACGGATTCCCGCCTTAACTGTGAATCGCACATCCTCACAGTCATCAGGACTTTCAATTCCATTAGACGGATTCCTTGAGGGCCGCGGTCCTGGGTGAGGTGCTGAGCACCGAGACTTTCAATTCCATTAGACGGATTCCTATGCAAAGAGGCTCTTTCCTTCCTCACGGTTCAACGGAGCACCGAGACTTTCAATTCCATTAGACGGATTCCTCTCAATAATGCCTTTTAGCGTGTCAATATTTTCCTTCCTTTCAATTCCATTAGACGGATTCCAGGGGCTGCCGTCTACCTCACGACAAGGAAGAAGACAGCTTTCAATTCCATTAGACGGATTCTTATGCTGGTCGCTATCACCGCTGAGATCCCGGTGCATTCCGCTTTCAATTCCATTAGACGGATTCGCGGCACAAAAAGCTACAGATATCTCCAATTTCACTTACCCTTTCAATTCCATTAGACGGATTCATTCTACATCCTGACCGACCACGAGAGGCTGGTCAAGCCTTTCAATTCCATTAGACGGATTCTATTAATAAGATACTCAAATAGGTAGACAAAGTTATACGTCTTTCAATTCCATTAGACGGATTCGCCCATATGCCGGGAGCGTTAATCAGGCCGTTAGCGTATCTTTCAATTCCATTAGACGGATTCCAAGTGAGCCCGAGCGTGAGAAAATGGCGGCGACAAAGACTTTCAATTCCATTAGACGGATTCTGATACTCTTCTTCCGAGGAGGTCTGTACGACTTGAACAAGCTTTCAATTCCATTAGACGGATTCCTCGACACCGAGCCCGAGCTCCTCCAATATCTTTTTCCAAAACTTTCAATTCCATTAGACGGATTCTACCTTTCCGGCCATTTCACACACCTCTCTGAGCCGGCTTGCTTTCAATTCCATTAGACGGATTCCATGGGCTACGTCCTTCTCCGCAGCCCCGAACGCAC
>NZ_JBMFJI010000075.1:0-1380 GCF_049973875.1 Acidilobus sp. | reverse complement strand
GGGGTTTAAGAGGGGCTTTAAGCCGTCATGGTCATGACCTTGATATATTCGTGAGGGCCTGGCGTATCTTTGAGAGAGTCTGGCTTCACACTCTGTCGGCCGACTCTGAGTTAATCGAGACACCCATTAGCAGCCTACCGTAATTGGAAATCGACCATGTGAAAACGGGTTAACGCTTTTATTCAGTACAGCACAGGGTTGCAAGAGTTCTTAGGTGTTTAGCGGTGGCAGGGACGCCGGCTAACGTGGCCATAGTGCTCTGCGACACGCTCAGGAGGGACGTGCTCGACGTCTATGGGGGCCCAGTATCTACGAGGCCGCTGCTTGAGGCCCTCGGCAACAGGTTCGTTGTCTACACCGGCTACTCAAACTCCTTCTGGACAGTTCCCTCGCACTTCAGCCTCTTCACGGGGCTGCCGGTGAACAGGCACGGCATCCATGAGGGGCCTAACAGGACTACAATTATGTCAGTCAGCGAGCTGGGAAGGTCGTTTTCTGGAGGTACCTTAGCGTCAGAGCTCAGGAGAAGGGGGTTTTACACCATGGGGTTCTCGGCAAACGGCCTGGTCAGCTACATCAGCGGGCTGAACAAGGGGTTTGAGTGTTTTGCTGTTGATGACTCATGGTTGGTAAGCAGGCTTCTCTTTAGTCCCATTATCCCACCTGATGGCCTTAAAATCATTGAGGAGCTTAGAGAGAAGCACCGCGGGAGGCTGAAGTACCTGAGCGCCTTCCTGGACGTCCTGAGGAACAAAGGGGTCAGCAGCGCGATCTCCATCGCTGCCCTTTACTTTAAGGTCTGGCTAATCTGGGCGCTATCAGGCTACATCGCTGACAAGGGCTACACGGACGCCGTAACTACAGTTTTCTGGGGTGTTAAGGGCGAACCGTTTTTACTTTTCATCAACCTCATGGAGACTCACGAGCCCTATTACTTTAACTCCAAATTCGACTACGAGCACATAAGGTGCGCGAGGTGCGTGAAGAGGGAATTCAAGGGGTACCTTAAGGGCGCCTACACGTGCGTCAGGGCCGCCGCCGAGATAGCTAATATTCTCAGGTCCAAGGGGCTTCTCGACAGAACCCTCTTTATCCTCACCTCTGACCACGGCCAGGAGTTCGCCGAGCACGGCGCACTAAGCCACCTCAGCGACCATCTTTACGAGGAGAATATAGGCATACCAATTATCGTCAAGCCTCCAGAGGGAATGAAGCTTCCCAGGAGCGACTGCTACGTCGGCCTACACGAGCTCCACGGCCTAGCAATGGCCGCGGCCTCAGGTGACCGGGAGTGGGCCCCCTCCTGCGGCCCAGGGCTGGCGGAGTCCTATGAGGCAGTGTGGCCTGACCCGAACGCGGGCAAAGGAATAAGGAGGGTTG
>NZ_JBMFJI010000074.1:0-1425 GCF_049973875.1 Acidilobus sp. | reverse complement strand
CCTAGGGACGCCAAAACTTCGCCGGAAATTATGCCTACCAACACCTTTGAGCCCCACTGGCTACAGATGTAGGGCTTAAGTTTAGTCGACTCGACCTTTGTGACGACCCAGTTAAACCCTAGCCTGCCTTAGCTGCCAGAGCCTATTCATAGAGTCTGTGAACAGCCTGAGGCCTTGTGCGGGCTTCCCCTGGCTATAGCTCCTATAACCTTCGGTCTCCTGGAGGGAGGCTCGTGGCCGCAGCCCTTCATAAACCTATCCCTTACGAAGTAGGATACAAAGTAGATCCTAGGGGCTTGGTCTTTTGAGAAAACCCTTGAGGTATAATATATTAGGGCCTCCTCATAAGGAGATATGGTGAGATAGGTCACAGGTTTCGACAAGGCCTTAAGGAACTCTTTATACGCCCACCCTGGCCAGTTCTCATTCATGACGTAGGCTTCAAGTACATCCTGTTCTAGTACATATCTGCCTCCAAGAGACCATGTTGGCGCAACTGTGTACCAAGAGGTCGCCATCAGCTTGCCATGTTGATGATAATTCTTCAGGGTATACTTTAGTATTAAACTATTTATTTTATATAATAAAGGCGAAAGCCATTTTAAACTCTTATATTTTTTGTCAAATTCCACAAGAAATTCTAATGAAAATAGAGCCCTTAGAGGCTTGGGTTGAACTATCACCCGAATTCCTCGAAGCGGAGGTTGTCTTCCGAATCCCCATCCTACTAACGCTATAATAGTCACGCGAAACCCTTCCTTTGCTAAGGCTTCGGCTATAGAGTAAATTACTCTCGCCCCCTGATCCCCCCAGACCCCACATAACAAATGTGATAGATCTTATTAGATCATTATTGTTGGGATCCACCATATTTTGACACCCTTTAGTTTACTGTTAGTTTACTTTATTTAAACCCTTAAAAGCCTAACTAAAGTCTTCTTTAATATCCCCTCTATTTTACGTTTTGCATTAGCAGAACCATAAATGATGCCTGTATCAAGGATTTTAATGAGACAGCCTTATTAAGAATTTGAATTAATAAAATTAAAAAGTTAATAAATAAATATAGTAAATAAAAATAATAGCACGCACATACTATATAAATTCCTTTTTTAATATAGTTTTATATGCTAAACTTATGGTAGAGGCTTGGCTTATTGATTAACAACTTATGGATGCGCTTTTTAAACAACTTAATAAAAGCTCATAACTATAACGAGGCTATGTTTCATGAGACGCAACGTATGAGGTGCTCTCGCCAGTTTTTTGTACTAGAAAGCTCTATAATAGAAGAGATATCTTGTAGGCCTTAATAACATTTAAAACTAAAGTTATATGGCCTATAGCTTGGACGACAGGGATTTGAGGACTCTTAACATTAATCTAGTTATAGAGACCAACCAACAAGGTACATACGCCACCGCA
>NZ_JBMFJI010000073.1:0-1507 GCF_049973875.1 Acidilobus sp. | reverse complement strand
AGCCCTGGGCTGCTGTCGCGCCTCCGTAGCTAAATCTTTCACCTGTGGCCTGTCCATGTCTTTAATGCAATGTCTAGTTTCCTGTATATATCGGTGATGCACAGTCTCGCCTTATCCTCGTTAATGGCTGGGCTCAAAGCCCTTAGGAAATCAAGATCAAAATTCAACCTATTGGAGTCACCACTGTACTGCTCTGGGATTCTCCTAAATTGTATTTTATTAGAATATTTATCAAAAATACCAGCAAGTTCACTTAGCTTATCACTACTTAGCGAGCAAATGTCTAGGACGGGCAGTAACCTCCACTGAGTTATTGTAAGGCTAATGTACGGCCCCCTGGTCTCCTCCCTCTTCGCTAGTATTGTCATTAACCCCCATGTGGTGTTCAGCCAGGCTACTAACGCCTTGTCTGCATTACTGCACTTCAGTCTTGTGGCGTAGAATATGTTGGATAATAATGGCTCATTTGAATAGAGAGCAATTACGTGAGCGGTATCCACCCAAACCCTTTCTGGCACCAGGATATTACCAGCATACGTATTAAACGCGTCCCCTGCCCGACTGCTCTTAGGTCTAGCGAACATGTTGTGCCTAACAGCCATACTAATCCTAACCTCCTCGCCACCACCGAAGAGAACTGGATAAGGAGTTTCTGAGCTCGTGGGTTCAAAATAATCATGAAATTGAGCTCTGTTAATACCCATGGTTTTTATCACGTTACCCAATAACGTGATGGGCACATTGATACCGCAAACATTTCCCCTCATTATGGACATTGCATCATTGATAAGCTTGGCATCGTTAAAAGCCGTGAACTGGCCCCAGTTGTCAAGGTTCCTTAACAGGTCAGCCCTGCCCACGCGCATAACTTCGGCATCACTTGGCACACCCTCCATTATTTTCTCCGCCAGTAACACAGCCTCCATGGCGCCTCTGGGCTTCCTTCTTAGTGTAACGAACACAGTCTCTTCGCCTGGGTCGTGTTTTTCAACCCTCCTGGCCACTATCAGTGCCTCGCTCAGGCTGGTGTTCTCACTGAAGTTGTACCCGTTCTCGGCATCACTGCTAACTATGGCGTAGTTAACGTGGAATTTACTTGCCAACAGAGACCTAGCAAGGAACCAACTGACGCCAGAAAGGACGCCCCTCGGAAGCACGAAGGCTATCATGCCGCCTGGCTTAACGTATTTATAGGCCAAGTACAGGAATAATAAACCCTCGCCAGCCTGTCCAATGCCCAGGTACTGCTTGAACTCCTTTTTTCCGTTAATTATTTCCTTAACTGCGTCGGGTAAGTTCTCCCTTTTCGCCAAGTCCCTCGTTATATTTTTCATGTCCTCTCTGACAGAACTCCTTATTTCGTTAAACCGCTTAAGGAGTTTCTCTCTGTATTTCTTCTCACTTATGAAGCCGAACAAGCCCTTCTCGCCCTCCTTAAATTCCTCGCTTACCCTGCCCGTGGCTCGCGTGAACGGCGGGTTCATGATTACTAAGTCGAATTTGTCAG
>NZ_JBMFJI010000072.1:0-1567 GCF_049973875.1 Acidilobus sp. | reverse complement strand
TTTTGCAGCATTCTATTATGATGAAGTTAGCCGCGCGGTGGGCGTTCGTCCCGCCGGTTAGGTCGAAGAGTTCATGTCCACCGACACTCTCAGGCCCCTGTCGTGCTTTGCCGGCGCGAGGTCTAGCTAGTCCGTGGCCCTCCCTCAGGGCCCTGTGGAGCCATGTGAGCTGACTTCCCCGGAACCTTCGACCTCAACCGTCTCGTCCCTGCCCCTCGCCGGGGAACGCCTGGGTCTACGGCTGAACCTTGATTGGGGTCCTTATCATGCCCGTCGGCCGACCCCATAGCCTTCCCACAGAGTTGGCCCCCTAGTGGTGGCCTGCTGATCGCCTCCCATGTAAAACATGGAGGGTGCCCCGGAGGCCCCAACCTGGGCGACGCGGAGGACAGGGACGGGCATGGCCGCTCATTGCTCAGAAACATGAGATGGTGTTAAACGACGCTCTTTTTGCCCATCTTTTTGGGCAGGGGTTTAAAATTTTCTTTAAAGACTTTCTATGTACATCGAGGAATTCCGAAACATCTCTTACCTTTTTTCTTCCCATTTATCAGCCTACAATCTTACTCGTTCGGCTTTATCATACGCTTTTGACCTGTCTGATTAGTTTTGGGCGGGCTTATAAGCCTACCAGCGAACTTTCTTCTATTATTACCTTTTTTGTAGAATTTTTCTTTTTAAAACTCAAAATTGCGAAAACGAATTCCCTCGGCTTCCCAAGGAAATTCCCAAGGCGACTTGGAAAGTCCTAGGGAATATTCCCTCGAGATTCCCAAGATGCCCCTCAGGGACACCTTGGGAAGTATACAGGCAGACCTGGGAAGTTACAGCGCTCCATACGGCTGGCAGGGGCATGAAGTATAAGGGCTGAACAAGCTTCAGCCCCGAACAGAACATGTTGGGAAAAAGCTTTACATGGGAACAACTCCTATTACGTACTCTTCACGAAACCCATCCTCCAACGATTGCCCTCTCGCTTTCAAAAGTGTCTGGAAATACGGGCATGCCCTAATCTTGAACCACTTCGCAGCGTCATGACATTTTCGATAACGTGAGGGGTATTAAGGGTCTTGCTGCAGCAATGAAGGTAATTATCTTTGTTTGAGAAAGTCTAACAGCGTGTTTGCAGGTCTCGCCTGTAGGATTCTTATAACGATTTCATCTATCTCATTGAGCAAATCGGTTATTTCTTTCCTCACTGCCTCCCTTAGGGCGTCGGCAAGGGTGCCCTGCCTCACCAGCGTGAACCCCGGCTCGCTGACGGCTAGGCCAACCAAGGCGAGGTCGCTGACCCCCTCGCATATGCTCTCCCTCCTCGAGCTCTTGGCCACGAACACCGCCAGCTGCCCGAAGGGCGCTCGATGCGTGGGTTATAACCTCCAGCCGCCTCTTAATAGGACTGATGTGCTGAGTGCACGCACGGTATGGGGCGAGGTGATGGGAGTGAGCGAGCGGAGCGCTGAGGACAGGTACGTGGACTACTTTACGACCAAGTGCCGCGTCAGCGGGGAGCCCTGAGCGCGGATATGCCTGAGTGGGCGCGCAGGGCGCTCAGCAGCCGCCGCCT
>NZ_JBMFJI010000071.1:0-1710 GCF_049973875.1 Acidilobus sp. | reverse complement strand
AGTAGCATGAAGGCGTCCACCAGGTTGCCCTTCCCGGCCCCGTTGGGCCCGACAACTATGTTCACCTTACCCAGCTCTAGCTCAACGTCAGCTAGGCTCTTGAAGTTCCTGACCCTGAACTTCCTTATCAAGCCCGCCGCCAGGTATATCATTGCCATGACGCCTTATAAACCTCGTCTCCAACTTCATTGGGTAGGTTCAACGCTGAAGAGATCTATGACGACCTAGGTGTCTGGGACTCTCAATTCCATTGGACGGGCCCCTGGACATCGCTGAAAGCCGCGTGGCCAGGGCCCTCCAGGGGCACTCGATAGGGTTGGGCGAGAGGGCAATAAGGCGCCCTCGGACAGGACATCGACTTCCTCAAGGCCTGCCAGGCTTAAGTAGCCCCAAGCCACTGTAATTGAAAGCCAAGTTAAACCGCGACGGCGCGGCGAAGAGCCCCAGGAGGCGCTCTTAGCTACATCTTAGAACATTTCTATGATGTCGCTACCTTACGTGCGAGGCAGAAGCTTTTTCCGAAATTCTTAAAAAGCTTGCACAAAAGCTAATTATTTACGATAAGGTGAGAGATAAGATGCTGGGACGCAGAATAAGTGGCCTCTCGTGTTCCTTCGTGTTGGTCAGCGGCCGGTTCAGGGCCCTAGAGCACAGGATAGCCATGACAGCCGAAGGCATTGGCTGCTTCAGCGCTGGGGAGTTCGGCGAGTACATCACAAAAACTGCTGCCTCCATGGTCGCCACCAGCATACTATTCATCATCGCCCACTACATATTTCACGCCATGAACAGATTAGGCATGCAGGCTCCCTTAGACCTCAACAACTACGAAGTCCTGTTCGGTACGTTGAGCATGCTAACCGTGGTAACAATAATGGTCATTATAACAGCCTGGATGATAGGCTGCCTCAGGAGCTCTCCGAGGTAGGTACATAACTCCTCCCAGCTCCTTAAAGCCAATACAACCATAGTTGCTGTTTCTTGTTCGCACCTCCTTGATCTCCAAAACGCCGCGGCCCAACCTCGCTTGCCAATTTTATGTGCGGACGCCGGGGGCTGCGCGGTCCTAAGCGGGCCCCATGTGGGCCGTGGGAGGCCGTAGGCCCGGCAGCGCTAGAATTGCACTCTCACCGTTACAACTCGTCCCCTGAGCGCGGCTCACGTCGGCGTGAGGTATATCCTTTACCGACAGCTTTGAACGCGTGCTAAGGACTTCCGTTGGCGTGAAGTGGTGTTGGTCGTGCATTAGCTTTCTCTTGAGCCAGACGTTGGCCGGCTTTATCGGCCGCTACAGGAAGCTGGGAAACTATCAAGGGGGCTGCATCGTCTGCCCGCGGTCAAAGCGTGAACTAAGGCGAGCCGCACCTAGGGCAAACGGCGCCCCCGTCCTTATTAATGTAGCTTAATGTAGCTCGCAGACCCTAACAAAAGGAAGTAGGAGAGCCTACATGATGCAAAACGGCCTAATGGAATATCCTATTTCCACCTACCTGCCCAGGGACGTGGTCTACTTCGACCTTTCAATTCCATTAGACGGATTCAATGTGCCGAGCACTTTGCAGAGTGGTATGCGACCTGGACCTTTCAATTCCATTAGACGGATTCCGAGCCTTGACCCCTCCTTGCCCCCACGTGGTGGGGCCAGGTTTACCTCCGCTTTCAGTTACAGTAACTTGGGACTATTTAAGCCTGACCATAGCGCGCGGCCGG
>NZ_JBMFJI010000070.1:0-1716 GCF_049973875.1 Acidilobus sp. | reverse complement strand
AGAAGAGGAAGTTCACAGGGAGCAGGAGCGGCAACAGGAAGATAACGCGCTTCGCCAAGAGGCAGATGCTAACCCACGGCGTCATTAAAGCTTTAAGGCTGGGGTTTAACGTTATCTTAGTTAACCCGAAGGGCACTACAAATTCTGAGGAGCACTACAAGGTTATGAGGGAGAAGGGCCTCGACAGGCGCACGGCCTCGGCTTACTTAATAGCACTAAAGGGATCAGAAGTAATTAAAAATAACGGGTAGTTACGTAAACGTGTTACAGACGCTCGCCCTGGCCCACAACAGCTCCACGGCCAACCTGACGGTGCTTGCCCCTGACAGCGAACCGCGGTGACATAATAAATTACTTGAGGTAGTTTATATAGTAGAGAGAAGCGCCGCGCACCTCTTGCGTTTAACCCGTTGCCCTCACAGGGACTGGAGCACAGCCCTCTGGCTGAATGCAAACGAGTGGTCCTTACTAATGCTGATGAGTTCATTATATCTGGCGTCAGACATGGGCTGCACAAGCGGCGCATATGCAGTCGCCACCGACGTCTGCCCCAGCTGCCGGGAGTACTCGCTCCATATTTTGACTGTGAGGTCATGCCCGCCGCTGGCCGGCTCGACAAAGATGTACAGCCGCAGCCACGTCCCCTCGGAGACGCGAGCTCTCGGCGGCGGCAGCTCTTTGACGTCGCCACCGCCTCCGCGCAGGAGCAACACATGGTCATCGTTATGATATATCGTGCCCTTCTCTATCGCGCCGGGCGTGAACCAGAACTCTATCTGCAATTCAATCTGTGGCGATACGAGGCCAGTCACGCTGACGCCCACGTCCACGCCCCTGCTAATTCTATCCCTCAGCACGTCCGCTATTTTGTTCATCGCGTCGGAGCACGACGTGTTTAAGGAGACGGCCAGGGCGGCCGCCGCGCCTATAGCCTTGGCTATGTAATCCCTGTTGGCCTCGGTTATCCCCGCTATGTTGTAGCTGCTCACCATGGCGCCCAGCGAGCTGTAAACGTAGTCGTGAACCGCCTTTGCTATATCATTGCTGGCGGCGTCGTGACATGGGAAGTCACTGCTGTCGTACTGTTTCACGAGCTCGGCCGCGCTGAACTTGACTTTGAACGTGTTACTGACGCTGGACGCATATATTATGTCCTTCAAACGCCGCACCACTCATAGTGCTGCAGCGCGAGGCTAATAAGCAATTGCAAGGCATTAAACGGACTGGAGGATGGCCCGCTGGCTGAGCCCCGTGGGCACCTCATTCATATTTTTGAGCTTGCTGGCCGCGGTGCGCACCGCGGCGATAAGTTCGCTGCTGCTAAACCGTCCATATCTTTACTGTCCATATCTTTCATTAGGACGTACCAGGCTTTAGTTTGCCGGCAGAATTAAAACAAGAAGAAATGATCATGGCCCTGGCGATCCCAATCAGCATTGGTATTCGGCGTTCACCAGCTCCCCGCTTCCCTTAGCCTCCTCAATGATGTAGTCCATTATCCACGTCATGCTGATCATCCTTACAGCGTACTCGTCGGGTTTCTGCGGCCAGTAGTCGCGCAGGAAGTAGTAGAAGTCCTTCAGCGACCTCTTCAGCGCCTCCCTCAGCTCCTGCTCCCTTGCTACCCTCAGCAGCGGGGGCAGCGCTGAGCTCCTGTCTGTCGGGTTCACAGGCGCGTCAAGGCTGTACACAGTCAGTATCTCCATCTTGCCGTCC
>NZ_JBMFJI010000069.1:0-1842 GCF_049973875.1 Acidilobus sp. | reverse complement strand
CACAGCGTGAAGAGGAATGACGCCGCCTTAATGGGAAACATAGTGCTGGGCTCAGATTATGATTTAAGGGGCGAGCCCTATCCTCACGAGTTCACCTATGTAGACCTCAGGGACCTCTTAGTAAAACTTGCTTATCTACATGATCACGCCGATTTGCTGTGAAGTGGGGGCTTGAAAATAGAAGGGAGGCCCTGCAGAGATCCCGCGCTAATGAGAAAGAGATGCATAAGCTGTTAATTTTTCTCTCAGCAGCGTTAGGCCCTGATTAAGGGCCTCCGTGAACCCCCTGCATCCCTCTTGGGGTTGGCCTGTGCTGGCAGGGAGCTCGCCCTTCATCAGGGGCCCAGCCTTGACGTTTAACACGTGTGGACTACGATCACCTCGTCTGGCCACCTCCTCTGTAGGCTCAGGGATGAGAGGAGGTCCCGAGCTCAGGCCTGCACAGGGTGATGATGGAAACTCTTGTCATGACGCACCTACCTCGGCGTAGTCCCTGAAGCCCGCTGATACCAGGGTTTCGCTGGAGGCCACGCCCACTAACATCCTTGAGTCGCTTTAGTTACAGGTGTAAGGCTTAAGGTTAGCTGACTCGACCTTTGTGACTGCCCAGTTAAAGCCCAGCCTGCTGGCGGTTGAGAGAAGAGCTGAGAACGCTACATGGTCGCTGTCGGCCCCGACTTTTAAAGCAACCAGCCACTAACCTCAACTTGCCTGGCAGTTGCACGTCATTGTCCTCCAGCAAGGCGATCACATCATCCTTTGACTCCCTTATCCCCTCGGCTACCTTAGGACCAAGGCTTCGTCGTTTACATAGATACACCTAACCCCTTACTGACGTCATTATTTACGTAATCCTCTTAGTCAGCGATGGCCACTATCTCAAGCTTGAAGTCCTCCTCCTGGGCTAATATGGGGGTCAGGGGCCTAAGGCGGGTACTGCTTTCTCCTCCTGTGAGCACTCACGAGAGCTGATATCATCATAAGGCCCTTGCGTTTTAATAGGTTAGCGATCCAAATAATTTCACCTTTTTAGCCGTGTGACGCAGCAGGGGCCTTGTTTACCTCATCCTCAGAACGTTTATTATCTCCCTAACATGTAAAGAAAGGTCTGGCCTTAATGAGGAAATTTCGTCGATAAACGCCAAAATGTAAGGAATTGAGGAAAATAATAGGAACCGCAGGGCATTCGCTACTCTCGAACGCCCGTCGCCAGACGATAACGCAATGTTTATAAGACCACACCTAATGAACCTGACATACTCTGAAGGCGAGGGCACCAGGTCGTGAGAGAGCGCCCCAGCTAATGGTGTTGGAAGATATAGGGCTTCCAACCTGGCAGTCATTGATTGCAGTTCCAAATCGTTACATCTACACTCCCTTGGAAGCTCTCTTCCAACGTAGCCATGCCACTTAGCTACTTTCAGTAACCACCTGGCCTTATTAATTAAGTTAACTTCTCTGTTTTGCTGATGGATAATAAGAGGCTTGCTGAATACGATGCCTCCTATGCTATTCCTGTGAATTCTGTAATATGTCAGGGGCTTGCCGGTAAAGTAGAGGACCGCTCTATTACCACCATATTTTAGGGCAGAGACAAAGAGTAGTGAGTCGATGCCAGTCTCCATTTGTTTCAGCCTATCAACGTCTGCTATCTCCCTTGAGATCGCTATGAAGCTATTGTTAAAGTCGATCCCTGAACCGAAAACCTTAATCAGGGGCAGCATCTGATAGTAACAAACCCCTAGATTCCTTTCGACTTTTAGCAGCAAGCTGGACTGGAGGACGAAGTCCTTTTGATCCTTTAGTGCAGGATTCCAGCTCTTATCAGAAATAACCTGTCCC
>NZ_JBMFJI010000068.1:0-2117 GCF_049973875.1 Acidilobus sp. | reverse complement strand
GCCAATAGTTGTGAACTACGTGAACTACCCTCAACTCTTTTACCACTCCCTACTACCTAAGACTAGTCGTTAAGGCCGCGTTTAGTCTTTTTCGCTAACAACTTCCCTGTAGAGTGACGTGTATTCCATAATCATGCATCCCAGTCAAATGCTAACGCCTTGAGCTATTAAGCGGGAGCCAGGATACTGCTTTATTATGTACTTTGTGAAGGTACTTTATCAACATGTCTTTACCCTTGAGGTTGTTGTAGGCGGTCACGTTAAAGAACGCAGGCCCTGTCATATGACTGTCGCAACAGGGCCTGAACATCTCAAGCTCAATTCCGTTGTATATTAGCCTTGAGCGCACATGATACATCTTTTCTAGCTGTTTTGCTACACTATCTGACGCAGCAGCGATATACTCTATCCTCGGCAGGAGCTCCTTATATATGCGCTCTAAGACAAAGCTAATGGCTTTGTTCTTAAGCTCTAGCACATAAAACAATGGGGCATAGCCATGCCATATCAAGACCATGTTTTCAGCTTCGCCCTCAATAACAGTCTTAGTGCGAGGGTAAGAGGTGTGAACATGAACTCCATCATAATGCTTCGACTCCCTTGCAAACTCCTCTGAGCTTAGCCTTACGACGTTGACTTTCTCAGGAGCTTTATCCTAACCCTTGTCGCAGCCATCGTTACCTAGGCCCCATACTTTGGAAGGTATTCGGCTAGAGAGTTAATAACGGTAGTTAAGCCCCTTTCGTAATAGCCTAGGCTCGTCAATATCTTCAACTTTTACAGCCTACACAACTCTGCCTTCCTTTACTTTTTTTAAGGTGTAGACGTAAAAAATATCATGAAATCATGATATAGCCCTTACGAAGGCTTCATATTGCCTTAGTTAAATTTCAAAGATTTGAATACATAGCATCGCTGTGCCTTATGTTGAGAGCTTCTGATAAAGCACCTCATATTTAGGAAGCAGTTTGTCCCACGTGAACCTCTGGGACCATTGCCTGGCCTGAACGCTTAACCTTCTCCTTAGGCTCTCATCGATGAGCAGCTCCGCTATGGCTTCTCCAAACTCCCTTGGCTTGGGCCTCGCCCACAGGCCTACGACGCCTGGAGGGGCAACCTCAATCTGTCCTCCATACCCAGTTATCACTGGCGGCGTGCTGTGAGACTCGGCCTCTAAAAGCGTTATCCCAAAGGGCTCAAAAAGCGATGGAAAGGCGTAGACATCACTTATAGAGTAAAGTGTGTGCTTCTCGCTTTCATTAACAGCTCCAAGGTAATTTGCCGCAACGCCGTGAGACCTGGAGTAGCTGATGATGGCATTAGCCACGCCTTCGTCTGGGCCGGCAATTAATAGCCTTGCCTTTCTGACTCTGTCCCTAACGTACTCCATGGACTTCGTCAGCAGGCCCAGGTTCTTGGATCTGCTAATCCTTCCGAGGTATAGCACCGTGGAGCCATCTCTTGAGCTCAAGTTGACATTACATCTGTCCTCATCAATTCCATTTGGGATCACATGGATTTTTTTCTCACTCACCCCGAGTTCCTGAATTACTCTGGACTCGTAGGAGGTCAAGGCAATATAGGCGTCATACCTAGCAAGGGCACCCCTGCCGAGGGCGTCGGTTAATCTGTGATAGGTCCAGATCACTGGGCCTAGTTGACTTAGTCCATGAAAGGGTGAGTGGCCGTGGAGCACAACAGTAAAGCCAAGCTCATTTTTGAGTCTAGCTACCTGGAAGACGTGGGGGTGCCTCCAGACGTGCACATGCACAACTTCAGGCCTGAGGGATCTTATTACTTCAGGAAGCTCAGGGCTGTATGAGCCGTGGCTCCAAGTGAATGAAGGTCTCAGCCTTATGATGTGTACCCCATTTATGATCTCTTCCCTCGGCAGCGACATAATGTTGCCTGACCTAAGCCTGTTGTAGGTAATTATGTGGACTTCATGGCCTTTTGAGGCCATGTACTCAGCTACTCTCCTTACAACTTCCTCTACTCCCCCTATTACTGGCAGGTAGAACGGCGAGACATGCACTATCCTCAAACGCTGTTGCACCCTAATATTAACCAAAGTTCAAGACTTTAAGGGTTTTGACATTGTGGCATGGGTTCGGGAG
>NZ_JBMFJI010000067.1:0-2123 GCF_049973875.1 Acidilobus sp. | reverse complement strand
AAGGGGCTTCCCATGTAAAACATGGGAACTACCCGGCTAAGTAGTTTATAAGGTAAATTAACAAAATAACGAAAGCACGCCCCACGCCGCTGCCCCGCGGCAAGGTCCAGCTAGCTGCTTTCCTACTAGCATCCCACCACCTTGCACTCCTGCGCCCCAGTGGGGGGCGCCGGGGTGAGAGGTTGGGCAGGAGGCTGAGCGGGGTGTGGTGGTTCAGGGGGGACCCCATCTACAGGAGGATATACAGGGTCCTCAGGGTGGGCCGCAGGCTCCCCTCGGCCCGCAGCATAACGGTGCTAGATTATGACGAGGGCAAGGAGGCGGCCGAGAGGAGGAGGGCCGCGGGTTTCGCCGTGCCGAGCAAGGGAGAGGTGTGGTTCGACGACGAGCCCCCCTCCTACCTTGTCTTCGCCCACGAGCTCATACACCTGGCCAGGAAGGCCAGGGACGACGTCGGCGAGGAGATGTATGCTAACGCGCTCCAGAGGCTGGTCGTCACGCTGGCCGCGAGGGGCATAGTGCCCAGGAGGAGCCCCCTCTCCCTGCTCGAGGACGTAACCCCGGGGCAGCTGCTGGAGGCCCTGAGCGCCGCCTTCGGAAGGAGGTTCAGGAGCTTCAACGACTTCTACGTCAGCGTGCACGGCTTTGAGCCGGCGTTCCTGCTCGACAGGGACCTCAGGCCCGTCAGTCGCGTTGGCAGGGAGGCCATGAAGCTGTTAATCATGTACCTCTCAGACGAGTCGGAGTTCAACATGAAGGTCCTGCGGGCCCTCCTGTCGCTGCTCTCGTAACGGGGCGACGACCGCGCCTCTGCCCCGAGGCCCTGGGGACGGCCCGGGTCTACTTAGCCCAGTCGCTGCGGCCAGGCCCAGCCGCTCAATAACAGCTCACGCGAGCCCCGAGGCGGCCAGGAGCCCCTCGGCCCACATAACGTCATCCCTGGTGACGGGCCCCAGGCCGAGCCTGCCCAGGTTAAGCCTGGCGGCCAGCACAGTGACGCGGGCCTCGGCGCTCAGGTCCTCGACCTGCGCCCCCACCTTGCCCCTCAGCTCCTGGACGGCGCTCACGAGCGACTGCCTCACGAGCAGGGGCACCCCCACGGTGGTCTTCATTGCCTCGTGCCTGTAGTACGCCAGGGCGGTGACGCTGTGAAGTATGACGCCGAGCGTGGAGTAGGCGGCCTCAGCCTTGAAGCCCGGCGTTATGTTAAGCATCACCACGTAACCTTTGGAGGAGTCCTGGGAGGCCCTGCTGCCGACCTCCCTCAGGAGGTTTAGGAGGCCCGCAGGCAGGTTCCTCTCGCCCTCACCGACCGCGACCAGCTCCACGTCTACGCCCTGCCCGCGCAGGTGCTCGCCGAGCAGGACGGCGACCAGGTGCGCCGCCCCGCTGTCAGAGTAGTAGTAGAGGACCGCCCTCTGCACCATGCCCGCCTCAAGGAACGGCTGGAGGGAGTTGAGCTCCGCGGAGGCCTCGTAGGGCCTCGAGCTCAGGTAATACCTGAGCCTGTCCAGCAGCGGGTCGCTCCTGCCGGCCCCGGCGAGCCTCTCGCACTCATCCTCGGCGTCAACGTCAAGCCTTGAGCACCTCTCAAGCAGGTCCGCCTGGCCCCTGTCAAGGCCGGCCGACCTGGAGGCGTTCCTCAGGAAGGACGTGCCCACTGTCATGTGGTGAGAGAACTTCAGGGCCAAGCTATTCACCTCGGGGTCCCCGGCCGCCCCCTAATTTAACCTTTAGGGCCTGGGCCCTGGCCATGAAGCGCCGCGGCCTGGCCCCTCTTGCCTCGCTGGCCCTCGAAGGCTGGGGCAGGCCAAGCAAAGGGCTCCGGCTGAGCCAGCGGCGCGCCCCTTGCCTCGCCTGCCTAATAGCCAGCGCCGCCCCAGGCCATGCGGCAGCCCTCTGGAGGCATCCCACCGCTCAGCGGCCCCGCGGCCGGGGCAGGTGAATTTAAAGGCGACGACCTCGACGCGTCCAGGTCAAGGCCTGGAGGCTCGCGCGGGCTGCCGGCGAGGCCTCCCTTTCCTTTCCCTTTTCTTGATCATTAAACTATTTTATAAACCATGTTACGCTTTCGTTATTTTGTTAATTTACATTATAAACTACTTAGCCGGGTAGTTCCCATG
>NZ_JBMFJI010000066.1:0-2171 GCF_049973875.1 Acidilobus sp. | reverse complement strand
CCCGCGTCCTCGAGGGGAGCGGTTCAGCTGCCGCTCCCGCAGACGGCGCGGGGAGCAGGGCAGGGGTATGAGGGCGAGAGGTTGAATACAAATTCATGAAACCTCAATGAAAGTCCGACCCCTACCTTAGCCAGGCCGTGGGCCTGCTCGAGAGGGCGGAGGAGGAGCTCCTAGAGGGGGGGCCAGGGCTCTGCGTACGCTTTAGGGGCCTACAACTACTCGCTCAGGGCGATGGAGCTGGCCAGCGAGGTCGGCGGCGAGGTCACGGCCTTCGATGCCCCAGCAGGCTCATGGCGTGGGCCGCCCTGGAGGGGCCTTCGTTGAGGTCAACGTGACGCAGCTCAACGTCACGGTGGCCTCGTGCGCCGAGGTCAACGGCACCGCCTACCTGGTCGCCTTTAAGGCTGGGGGAGGCCTCCACCTGGGGCTCTCGCCGCGGCCCCTTGAGGGCAGCGCAGCTGTGAGGGTCGAGGGGAGGCTCGGTATTATCTACCTGCTGGCCCCCGAGGGCTGAGGGCCACCCCCAAGGCGGGCGCATAACCCCTATCCCACAGGTGGGATTCTATGTGCCGCATACCCGGGTGTTACTTCTTAAATACCTCAATGGGGACCAAGTAGTCTGGCCAAGCATAGGTGAGCCATGTTGAGATCGTATAAGGCCCTAGCAGCGGTAGTCCTGGCCCTGGCGCTGCTCGCCCCCCTGCTGGGGGCAGCGGCAACCAAGGCCTACTCGCCGCTCCCAGGAACCGGTAAGGTATACACAAAGGCTGTCAGCGTCAACGGCGTAGTTGAGTTTGCCTTCAACCTGTCGTCTGCCTACCAGGGGGCCGCAGCCCACATATACCTCTCCGCCAACGGCCTGCAAAGCGTCTACTACGGCGACGTCCCCATAACTCCCGCCTTCTCGACCAACAACGTGACGGCCGTGATAGGCAACCTGACCATAACTGTCAGCGACATCCACTACTTCCTCAGTAACCTAAGCTTCTACGGCGGTTCACAGGACGCCCTCTCCTCAGGGGCGACCCAAGAGAGCGCAGTGTACAAAAACCTGACCACCCAGGGGTGGGCCTACGTCTACCTCAAGTACTCGACGTCCGCGCCCGTGCAGTATGGAGGCTCAGCCCCGGCAATAGCTGCTGGGCCATTCATCCTGGCCATAGGGCCAATGATAAAGGTCACGATTAGTCCAGTGAACAACCTGAGCTACGTGCCAATAGCCCAGGTGACGACTGCCAACAAGGCCTTCCTCAACGTCACTGGCGCCAACCAGTTCGCCTCAGGCATAATAAGCTACGTAGTGAGCGGCTACACTACAGGTACAGCCTACGACCTATACGGCTCCTTCTCGAACGTCAGCGTGACAACCGGGTCCCTCCTGATAGCGGGTAACTATCCAACTTCTCCCTCGTCAGAAGTCTTCAGCCCGGTCACTCTAAACTACACTGCGACCCCGCCCTCGCTGGGCGTATACGGCACCCTCTCGAATGACATAGTACTGCCGGCCCTCACCAACGCCGTCCACCTCAAGTCGGGCGCTATGACGGGCTACTTCAACATAAGCTTCTTCCAGCTTAACGTGACTTACGGGAGTCAGATAACCATCGGGAAGTCTGGCGACGCGTACGTGAAGTTAGAGCCCAACGGCACCTACACCTACGGTAGTGGTACTGTGACCTTCATGCCGCTGAACTACAGCCTCACAAACTACGGCGTGAACCCGTCGACCCGCAAGCCCTACGGCCTCTTCACGCCAAACGCTGGGGCTGGCACCCTGAACATATTCCCGAGCTTTGAGGTATTATCAGAGAGCATGGGCGAGGCTGGGCCCGCCAGCCAGCTCAACCCAGGCGACTTACTTGAATTCTACATCTACGACGTGCCTGAGGACACCACGTTCGCCGCGGTGGCAGCCATAGGCAATGACACGCTCCTGCCCACCAGCCCCTACCTCTACCCGGCCGAGGAGAACTACGAGAGCCACTACACTCCAAGCGGCTACTACGTTGGTGGCGTAACCTTTGCCAACTACTCGTTCACCTACGTCGTACCAACATCGACACCGCCGTCGACGTCGATAAGCGGCTATGGGACATTCGAGGGCCTCATACCCAACGCGCCCTACTACCCGCTCTCCATCCTGGGCCTCGAGTACGAGCTGCACTACTCGC
>NZ_JBMFJI010000065.1:0-2270 GCF_049973875.1 Acidilobus sp. | reverse complement strand
CGCTGCTGGTCTTTGCCATAACCCTAGTCATGCTTAGGCTTATGCACAGGGTGTCGTAGCTCCTCATGTCCTTTGACACCTCCACTATGAAGTTTATGTCCCTGGACAGTTTGCCTGGCCCAGAGTCCCTGTACGCGCACCTTGTAGGTATGTGGCCTGGCGGCACAACCACGTTGTTGCCAGTTATGGACGACAGGAAAAGCTGGAGCGCGGTAACGAATGTGTCGAGCGACCCGACCTCGCAGAGCTTCTCAAACGCCACAAGGAGCCTCCTCTCGCCGCCAGCTCTGTTCACTATGTACAGTCACGTCGGCGGCAGGAGATTGGGTATGATCTCCTCTATCTCATAGTTAACCTCAAAGTCGTCGCTGTCCGAGGTCACGCTGAGCCCTGGGCTGCTGTCGCGCCTCCGTAGCTAAATCTTTCACCTGTGGCCTGTCCATGTCTTTAATGCAATGTCTAGATTCCTGTATATATTGGTGATGCACAGTCTCGCCTTATCCTCGTCAATGACTGGGCTCAGGGCCTTCAGCACGTCGAGGTCGAAGCCGAGCCTGTTCGGGTCGGCCCCCTCGCCATATTGCTCTGGGATCCTCCTGAACTGTACCTTGGAATACTTATCAAAGACCTCAGCAAGCCTGCTCAACTTATCATCACTTAGCGAGCAGACGTCGAGGACGGGCAGTGACCTCCACTGGCCCATTTTAAGTCTAATGAACGCACCCATGGTCTCCTCCCTCTTCGCCAGTATTGTCATTAGCCCCCAGGTGGTGTTCAGCCAGGCCACCAGCGCCTTGTCCGCGTTGTCGCACTTCAGCCTTATGGCGTAGAATATGTTGGATAATAGCTGCTCATCCGAGTAGAGGGCTGTCACGTGGGCCGTATTCGCTCGAATCCTGTCTGGCACCAGGACATTACCAGCGTTTTTATAAAACACGTCCTTTGCTTGTTCACTCCTAGGTCTGGCGAACATGTTGTGCCTGACAGCCATGCTAACCCTATTCTCCTCGCCGCCGCCGAAGAGGACTGGGTAAGGAGCCTCTGAGCTCGTCGGCTCAAAGTAATTATGGAACTGGTGGGCATCAATGCCTATGGTATCTATCACGTTACCCAACAGGGTGACGGGGGCTTTGACGCCGCATAGGCCCCCGCTCATTATGGACATCGTTTTGCTGACGAGGCTGGCGTCACTAAAGGCCGTGAACAGGCCCCAGTTGTCAAGGTTCCTCAACAGGTCAGCCCTTTTCACGCGCACGACCTCGGCGTCGCCTGGCGAGCCCTTCATTATTTCCTCCGCCAGCAGCATGGCCTCTATGGCGCTTTTTGGCTTCCTCCTCAGTATCACGAACACAGTCTCCTCGTTCGGTTCGTGTTTGTCAACCCTCCTGGCGACTATTAGCGACTCGCTGAGGCTGGTGCTCTCGCTGAAGTTGTACCCATTCTCTACGTCGCTGCTAACTATTACATATTTGACGTGGAACTCGCTCGCGAGGAGCGCTCTTGCCAGGAACCAGCTTACGCCTGAGAGCACGTTCTTCGGCAGCACGAACGCTATCACGCCCCCTGGCCTGACGTACTTGTACGCAAGGTACAGGAACAGCAGCCCCTCGCCAGCCTGCCCTATGTTCAGGTACTGTTTTAATTCGCCCCTGCCGTTAACTATATCCTTTATTATGCCTGACAGGCCCTCCCTTTCCACCAGGCCTTTTGCTATATTCAACATGTCATTCCTGACGGAATCCCTCATCTTGTTAAGGCGGTCGAGGAGCTTCTGCCTGTACTTCTTATCGGTTATGAAGCCGAACAGGCCCCTCCCGCTTTCCTTCTCCTTAAATTCCTCGCTTACCCTGCCCGTGGCTCGCGTGAACGGCGGGTTCATGATTACTAAGTCGAATTTGTCAGGTATTTCGAATACGCCTTCGCTGCCCTCCAGCGTGACCCTCTGAGCCTCCTCAACCTTGTAGCCCTCTATGAACGACAGTATGCCGCCGATCCTCTTGCCGTCGCTCAGGAGCTCCAGCGAGCCAAGCCACGGCTGGTTCTTCTCTGGTATATACCCAAGGTATATCGTGTGGATGTTCTCCTTAGCAATATTTCCTGGGCTTAGCAGTGCTAGGTTTATTGCAGTTATCTGGGCTGCGTACTTGAGTGCGTCGACGCCGTAAATGTTGTCCTCAATAATCCTCTTGCCAACATCGTTCATATCAATATCAAGGCCCCTGTAATGCGCAGTTGCCTTCAGGGTGTCCATTAATGCTGAGTAGCTCGCG
>NZ_JBMFJI010000064.1:0-2294 GCF_049973875.1 Acidilobus sp. | reverse complement strand
GTTTACCTCCGCTTTCAGTTACAGTAACTTGGGACTATTTAAGCCTGACCATAGCGCGCGGCCGGGGCCTCCCAGGGGCTACATGGGAGGGCCAAGTCAATAATTTAATTTAATATTTTTTCAAAAATTTTAGTTACCTAAAATCATGGGCCCCCGCCCTGCGGGGGGCTTAAGTGCGTCCCAAGGAGGACATGGGAAAACTAAAGCTAAGCCTAAGGTTATCGTCGGAGGCCTCGGTCTACAACTGAGTATTGCAAGGATAAGCCTTGACGCGAATTCGCGGTTTCGCTTTACCAGAACGCTTCACCGGAACTAATTACTGCTGACGTCGCTCGTTCAATCGCACGGCTAATCTCGACGTACAGCGACCGACTCCTTACCTGAGCGAGCCTTCTCCGAGCAAACGTCACGCGTCGGGGAATCACCTCGGGGCCTCGCGTTTGCTAGGAGCCGCTCGAGCTGCCTGCGCCAGGATCGTTATGTGACATCTTCTCGCTTAGCCTAGCCATTATAACCGACAGCTCCCCGGCCTCGGTGAGCTTAAGGCCTCCAGACCTGCCAGCCTGGGACGCGAGGCCCAGCTCCTTGAGCCTCGCCAGCGAGTTCAGGGCCGTCTTCCTGCTGACGTTAAGCTCAGAGGCCACATCATCGGGAGTCGGCTCCCTGCCGCCGCCTGATAACCTTAATATTGCCGTGAGGTACTTGAGCTCGGGGTCGCCGAGGCCAAGTACGGCCTCAAGCACGGAGTAGTCCAGCTCCGACTCATCCCCGGTCCCAGCCTCCGAGGCTATGTAGGCCCTCACGTTAAGCGATGACCTGGCCAGCAAGAGGCCGGCTATGAAGGTTCCCACCACCAGGACCCTCAGGCCGCCCCCGAGCCCTATGATCACCCTCCTGGGCCTCTCGTTGAGGGCCTCTACCCTGCCAAGCACGTCCCTTGCCACACTCAGGGGTCCTGAGGGGTCAACTATCAGCAGCTCTATGTCGTCATGCCTCACGCCTATGGTTGTCGCCGTGGCCACGGCGCTCTGGTAAGCCTTGAGGACGCCCGATGTCCTGTCTGAAGACACCATTATGACCCTGTCGCCTGACCCTATCGAGTACCTGTGGAGAGCCCTGATCACGTGGCTTTCAGTGAAGCCCAGTGTTGATATGAGCAGCTGCTCCAAGGCCCTCTGCCCACAGCGCTTTGGCGGCCGGGGTAATAAGCCTGGTCAGTCCCACGCAGGGCACACGTGCCTGTACCAGCAGTAGGCGCACTTGGCCGACCTCTGGGCGGGGGGAGGGGACTCGGACTCCACCGCCTCCCAGGTCATCTTGACCAGCTCCTCCGCCTCCCTTAGCGCGCTCAGGGTTACAGGGAAGCTGACAAGGTCCCCACCTAGGTACAGGTGGGCGGCCCTTACCCCTCCGAGGGCTCTCTCGGCCAGGAGGGAGTATACGAGAAGCTGCGCCCTGAAGTGGTGCGACCTCTCGTAGCTCCTCCTAAACGCCTTGACCTCGAGGACGTGGGCGTTGCCCCTTTCGCCTGCCATGAGGTCCACAGTGCCCCTCACCATTAACCTGTCGTCCCTGACACTGACCCCCTCCCTCCAGGGCCTCGGGAGGCCAAGCTTTGATGCTATATCAACAGCTCTGACGCCCCTCCCGGCTTTCATCCTCTCCCCAGGGGCCTCAGCCACGCCCAGCCTCCTGTTTATCCACGGTATGAGGGGGCAGTAGGCGAACTGCTTCACGTCGGAGGCCGTTATGTAGTCCTGTAAATCAGACGAGGATCTCGTAGCCTTTCACCTCGGGCCCAGTCACGGGCCTCCCTATGACCACCGCTGAGGCCCACTCGGCCTCCGACACCCTGACCATGTGAACTACATCATCACTGCGGTTTACTGTGGCAACAACCCTTGAGGAGAGCTCCTTGAAGAGGGCCGAGCCGCCCGGGCCCACAAAGGCGCTCCTCTGCACCCTGGAGAGGCCCATCCTCTCCAGCTCCTTGGAGAGCCTAAGCCTCCTTGAGTTGTCGCTCACGTCATAGATTACCAAGAGCATCACTGAGCCTCACCCCCTGTGTAGCAGGGGCACTGCTGGCCGGTCCTGAGCGAGGAGGCGAGTCTGTAGGCGTACTCCCTTATGGCATCACCTAGGCTCATGGGCCTGTAGGCTCCAAGGGCCTGGTCCTTGAGCCTCTCGAAGAACGCCTCGAGCAGCCTCCTCCTCGAGTCCACGTCGAGCAGCCCTCCCTCGAGCCTCGGCCTCCAGCCGGAGAGGAGCAGCCCGGCCAGCGGCTCGTCTACTAC
>NZ_JBMFJI010000063.1:0-2677 GCF_049973875.1 Acidilobus sp. | reverse complement strand
CGTGCCCCTTCGAGGCCATGCCCTCGGCTAAGGCCTTAACTACGCTCTCAATCCCGCCAGCCGCGGGCCAGTAGCTGTGAACCACGTGAACTATCCTCAACCCCTTACCAGCTCCCCTAACGCTTGTCGCCAGGCCACGCTTAGTTCCTTTCGCCGACGACCTCCCTGTAGAGCGAGGCGTACTCCATGGCCGCGCGGCCCCAGTCAAAGGACCTGGCGAACTCAACCCCACGCCTTGAGTACTCGTCGTAGTCGTCTAAGACCTTCCTGATGGCCTCGAGCAGGGAACGCCCGTCCCTGAAGAGCTCCCCCGCGCCGACCTCAGTATGAGCTCCCTCCTGGCGTCGTCCCTGTCAAGGGCTATCACTGGGGTTCCGGTGGCTAATGACTCAAGTATTGGGAGCCCGAAGCTCTCCCACCTTGACGTCAGCAGGTACATGGTTGCCTGGCAGTAGGTCCTTGGGAGCTCGCTGTCAGGGATGGACTCCAGGTTAACAATATTATTGCTGCTAATCCCGATTCCGTGGGCTATCAGGCGGGAGCCGGGGTACTGCCTCGCTATGTACCTTGTGAAGTACTTTATCAGGAGGTCCCTGCCCTTTAGGTTATTGTAGGCGGTCACGTTAAAGAACACGGGCCCGTCCTGAGGCCTTTCGCGGCAGGGCCTGAACACCTCAAGGTCGATGCCATTATATATTACCCTTGAGCTCACGTGGTACATTTTAGCCAGCTGCCTCGCGGCGTACTCCGACACCGCCGTGACGTACTTTATCTTGGGCAAAAGCTTCGCGTACAGCCACCCCAGGACAAAGTTTATGGCCTTGTTCTTCAGGCCTGGCACGTAGAGGGACTAGGTGTAGCCATGCCACGTGAAGATCACGTTTTCAGCGCCGCCCTCAACAACTGCCTTAGTGTAGGGGTAGGATGTGTGAATGTGAAGCACGTCGTAGTGCTTCGATTCCCTTGCGAACTCCTCAGGGCTTAGCCTTATCACGTTAACATCCTCAGGGGCCTTATCCTGACCTCCCTCGCTGCCACGGTGACCTCGACCCCGTGCTTTGAAAGGTGCCTGGCCAGGGAGTTCACCACCGTGGCGAAGCCTCCACCTTCGTAGTAGCCGAGGCCCATCAACACCCTCAACGTCTATCGTCACGCCACAACTTCCTCTCCTTCATTTACTTTAAAAGGTTTAAGGTCTTGCGAAACCACTTCTAACCTACACCAGGCTGCTTCATACCGACTGTTAAGTCGAGCAGACTAAAGACGAGGGCTCAGGGTCGGCGTTTTCATGAACGTCTCTGACTTGCAACTCGGCGCAGTTGCCTATCAGCGAACTGCAGGTCACTGCGCGATGCCATTAAAGGCAGGTCCCCTATAAATGTCATCGTAGGCTGGCAGTATCCTGCTCCACGTGTGCTCCTCCGCCCAGCGCCTCGCGCTCTCCCCCAGGCTCCTCCTGAGCGCGTCGTCGGTGAGAAGCCTTGCGATGGCCTCGGCGTACCTGTCAGGCCTTGGTTCTGCCCAGAGGCTCGCCACGCCTGGAGGTGCTGCCTCAAGCTGGCTCCCTTCGCCAGTTATCACTGAAGGGGTTGTATGTATTGCAGCCTCGAGGAGGGTCAGCGCAAAGCCCTCGTACTTCGACGGGAGCGCGTAGACCTCGCTCCTGAGGAACAGGCTGTGCTTGGCTTCATCGCTCACCCGGCCCACGTACCTGACGTCAAGGCCGTGGCGCCTGGAGTACTCTAGGAGGTCCCTAGCAAGGCCTTCGTCAGGGCCCGCCATCACCAGGCTGGCCCTCCTGGCCTCCCTCTTCACGAACTCCATTGACTTCACGAGCATCCACAGGTTCTTCTCCCTGGACACTCTGCCAAGGTACAGGACCTGGCCCTCCGCCCTCTCTAAGCTTAAGTTACAGTGATCCTCGTCAACACCATTAGGCACTACTATAATCTTACTTTGGCCTAGGCCAAGGGATGAAATCCTCCTGGCCTCCCACCTCGTTAAGGCTATGTAGACGTCGTAGCCTCTGAGGTAGCCTCGCCCGAGGACGTCGACGAGCTTGTGGTAAGTCCAGGTCACCACTCCAAGGCGTGCTAGCCCGTAAAACGGCGAGTGGCCGTGAAGTATCGCCCTGAAGCCAAGCTCCTCCTTAAGCCTCGCAACCTGGAAGGCGTGGGGGTGCCTCCAGACGTGCACGTGAACAACGTCAGGCCTCAGGGACCTTATGACGTCGGGTAGCTCAGGACTGTATGAGCCGTGGCTCCAGATCAACCTTGGCCTGAGCCTAATCACGTGGACGCCGTTTATGGTCTCCTCCCTTGGAAGCGAGCCGAGCTCCCCAGACCTGAGCCTGTTGTAGGTGATCACGTGGACCTCGTGGCCCCTTGAGGCCATGTACTCGGCTACCCTCTTCACTACTTCCTCCACGCCGCCCACTACAGGCGAGTAGAACGGCGACACGTGCACTATCCTCAAGCGGCGCCCCGCTGTTAGCTGATACGCGGAACTATAAGGGTTCCATCACAGCGACATCATGGTATGCGATTGCAGGGCGCAGGGCTGCCGCCTCAATAACTTAAAAGTTAAAAATTATCTGGTGGAGCCATACCTGGTCAGCAGCTTGAGCTCAATAGTCTCAGTAATTTCAGTCATAGTCACAGCATATAACAGTAAACAG
>NZ_JBMFJI010000062.1:0-2681 GCF_049973875.1 Acidilobus sp. | reverse complement strand
AGAGGCGGTACACCCTCGCGTTGTAGTTCTTTGAGATCAGCTTCTCATAAGTGCCGTCAACGCTGATGCCGTTAACAACTACTATCTCTGCTTCAGGCCTATAGACGCTCCTTAATGAGGCCTAGACAGTACTAACGGAGTTGAGCACAGTGCCGTAGAGGCAAAGGCCTCTGAATTTATTTTGCTCACCGATTTAACTCTTATCAGTTAGGTAGACAGATAAAGCTATTTAGCTGTTCAAAATAACGAAAAACTTGGTGGACCTCACATGAAAGGCGAACAAAAGTTAATTTCCGTTATAGTAACTGCATACAACAGGAAACAGTACCTGCCCTACGCTTTGCGCAGCCTCGAGGCCCAGACCCTTCCCAGGGACAGGTTCGAGGTAATTGTCGTGAAGAACTTCGAAGACCCCGCCAGCGACGAGATAATTCGCAGGAACGGCTGGAAGTTCGTCTACAGTGACGAGTCCCACCAAAGCAGGTTCCTCTTGGCAGGCCTGGAGGAGGCCAGGGGAGACGTAGTGACGTTCCTAGATGACGATGACATGTACTGCAGGGAGCGACTAGAGGAGATCTATAAGGCATTCACGAAGTATAGTAACATAGTTTACTTCCACAACAATTTCTGGATTGTTGATCAAAATGACAACAAAATTAGACCTGACTCACCTTTGCGGAACTCACAGGAAACCGATCTCATAATAAGTACCTCAAAACTTAGACAGCCTGTAGCAAACGTGGGCCTTTGTCGCTGGGAGTACCTAGCCCTCTTGAGACAGGACGTTTGGGGCAACGTAGCCAAGAACAGCAGCTCTATAGCCGTATCAAGGCTTGTCATTGACAGCTTCAAACCCCAAATAGGCCCGGTGAACCTTGGAATAGATGACGCCTTTTTTGTCTATTCGCTATTAACAGATGGTTACCTGTACATAACCCTGAGGCCATTAACGCATTATCGGGTTCACTGGGAAAGTTTTGATTACCGCATCTCAAGCCAGAGGAGCAAAGCCTTTAATCCCAGTGCGCTGTTACAGGAAGCCCGTGAAACCCTTAGGCTTGCCTCAACTTACAATAAGTTGGCAAAGATCTTGCCGACAGAATGCGAGTGCAACACGTATAAGGTCGGAAGCACTGGCGAGCTGCTGCACCTGTATATAATGCCTCTAACTGAAGTAAACAGGCTTGAACCTATGATCTCCCTCAGCGAAATGATTAGTTTTATGAAGTGTTCGTCGTTGAGGAGCCACATTCAGGGTAAAGGGTTTAGGTATTACGCTTATGCTATGCTGCGGCTCGCTCTACCTGTGTTACTGCACGCTATGGGTTCGGCTCACTTAAAAAGGCTCGCTTACATTACGGCATCAAGTCTAAACGTATCCGGATAAACATTTTACAACATTAGTGGCGACGTTGATAAAAAGGGAAAGGTGTTCAAAATCATAGCCAAAATAATCATTTATTTTGATAATGCAGCTTATTATCGAGTTAATTTCTCTTCGCTTGAAGAGATCAGTTTTACCGCTGGTAACTTATTTTGTAATCTTTTAATCTCATCCCTGGCCGCCTCAAGGTATAGCGTTGAGTTGCACGAACATAACGAACTTTGAATCCTTTGATTATTAATAACGATAGGCAGCAAAGTCCAAGTTCTCTAAGGTACGGATGTCTTGTGAAGTCAACATTAAGCTTCTTGATGTTTAACCCAAGGTTTAGAACACTATATCCCGCTGAGCGCTGCTCTACGATGTCATATCTCAAAGAATAAAAAGAACTAATAATCTCTGGGGACGAACTTGATGCGATGCTATGGATCAATATCCGCAAACGTCGTATTTTGAACGCCTTTTTGGTGATATTTCTCACGGTGCCGTTGATGACGCTATACCAACGGCTACTACCTCCGCGTCCAACCTGTAGACCCTTCTCACGGCCACCTAGACATTGTTAGCCGAGTTGGGCACTGCGACGTATAGGCTAGAGACTTAAATGTTGCAGCCGCCGAGGCCTTTTCTGAACTACTCTGCTAGTTTGCTAGGATTCGGTAGAGATAAGTTAAAAGGTTAAGGCATCTAACGTGTTACGGGGTGACATGGCCGTGAATGTTTGTCTGCTGCTAGACGATGCAGAGACCTTAGGCGGCATTCAACTTATGGCTCTCGACACTATTGAAGCGCTGCTAAAGGAGGGCTTTCAGGTAACGCTGCTCACAAGACGTATAGGCTATTGGCTCTTAGAAAGACCTCGAGTCTTAAGAGACGTAAAAGTTGTTCTCAGGAGACCCCTACCAACTTCTACAGCCAATATCTTCTTAGATGCCGTCCAAGGGTTTCCCTCTGACTGTGAGCTAAGGTTTAACTTTCACGGCGACGTGTAGCCCGTGGATGCCGATATAATTTACTTTCGCCAGTTCAACGTAGACTACGGCTTCAGGAGCAGCGCTAAGGCCAGATTGAAGTTCTTCCCTCAGTGGGAGGTGAGGAGGGTGTTCCTTGGAAAGGTGAAGGAGAGCGACAGGCTTGTCCTGGTGAACTCCACGTTCACGATGGCCGAGGCCAGGCGCTTTTGGGGTTCACTAACGTTGAGGTCCTTCATCCACCAGTTCACGTAGAAAGGTATGACAACTGGCCCTATTCTCCTAGGCCCAAAAGGGTCGTTACTGTCCACAGGCTGGACGGCTAG
>NZ_JBMFJI010000061.1:0-2702 GCF_049973875.1 Acidilobus sp. | reverse complement strand
GTTGATTCGCTTTCCATTCCCTCAATATCAAGCATCTCAAGTGGTATTTGCAGAGTGATCTTATCTTCAACCTTACCTAGCCATATATCCATGGGGGCTGAGTGCGTATCCCTTCTTAACATACTATAATGTATGTAGTAAAGGAGTAGATCCAATCTAAGAATTGGTATTATGGGTTGTGTTGCAAGGAAGTTTCCTTGAATTGATAGGAGCCTGTAAATCTGCAGTAGATAATTAACCTTCGCCGTTACAACTGCCACTGGTTTTAAATCAATGCCTACAACGTTCTCCATTATATGTTCCGCCGATTTAATAGAGTTTATATCGGGTCTCTTTAACTCGTACCATTTTAGTACGGCGTTTATGTAATGTATGCCGAAGGTGAAGGAACCGCAGGTTGGATCTATAAATCTTGGCACCCTTTTGTTACGCTTATAAAATTCATCCATCGCCTCCGCCATATCCTGCTCCAAATCTTTTTAATAAGCACAACCTACATATGTAAACAAGGTAGGTGGTATTTTGGCAGAAGATAGGAAATCAAAG
Organism: Acidilobus sp.; assembly: GCF_049973875.1. Classification (NCBI taxonomy): domain Archaea; kingdom Thermoproteati; phylum Thermoproteota; class Thermoprotei; order Acidilobales; family Acidilobaceae; genus Acidilobus; species Acidilobus sp. The sequence goes on along the minus strand of NZ_JBMFJI010000061.1, from coordinate 2,156 downwards.
GAAGAAAAGCTAAAGAAAAAAATACTAGAAATGATCCAAGGAAATCAAGTTATTAATGCAACTCAACAGTCCGCGTTGTTAGACCCCCTCCCCCCGAGAGAAAAGGTTATAGGAACATTAGATAACCTGTTTAATTTGAAGAATCGTAGTTTCCGTGTTATTAAGGTTGAAGACCTAGGTAATTATAAGATATATATACAAGTCCCTGGAGGAAAAACCGACTATGATTTCATCGTTTGGCAAGCTATATTTAATAATAGTAATAATATAGTGGAATTAAAAATACCGAAACATGATGATTTAGGCAAAACGTACTTGGAATTGAAGCGTCACGGTCCCATACTTGATGAGTATTTAATTAATGCTACGATTAGGTATATACGTGATAGGTGGCCACTAAATAAGCCGCAAAATAATGTAATAGTTCATTATTTTAAATATTTGAATCAAAATCTTCTTCCAGAGGTTATGGAGTTCTTTTTGGCGCTTAAATGGGTTACTCTTCAGGAAGATGCTAATTACCCTCCGCCAAAATATCTTGGCTCTTTATATACCCTATCAGTTTTTGCAACATTGGAAGTAACAGGAGATTTAAAGACGCTACGTAAAATCATCCGTTTTAAATACTAATACGTTTAACTAGGCTTGTTTTTTTTTTTTGGCATCGTACTAAGCAAATAACACTTTTAATGGTTTCAATATTTATTAGTTTTACTGTTTTATCGTCCTTTCTTCAATACTTAATTGCTGCGACTTTATCATCACAGTAAAGGTGTTATCTTATGGCATTGTCGAGGAGTCTCTTTGACCCGTTACATCTCTTGGCGCCTTCAGGGCGAGGAGGTGAGGTTTATGAACACGAGCTCCCTGGGCAGCGTGAAGCCGTAGCCGCTGGCGTTATAGTACACAGGCGTCAGGTTGCTGAAGTATGCGCTAGCATAGTAGCCCTGCGGCAGGCCATTGTCTATCAAGATCGTGTTTGCGCTGACGGCCACCGAGTAGCTTTGGTACTGGAAGGAGTTGAGGACCCCTGCTACCAGGTCCGCGGCAGCTGCTACCTCCGCCTGGCCAAATATCATTGACATGGTCTCGGTCGCTGACGCTATGGCCGAACCTAGATCAAGGCCTACGCCCAGGGGGGAGCTGGCTCCGTTAACCCCGACCGAGAGGCCAACGAAGGCCTTAGTGAGGGTACTACTAGGGCTCATAGTGGCATAATACGTCAGGTTCGTCGCATAGTCCTGCCATATGACGGGCGCTGGCGTGTTGGGTAGAGGGCAGGTCGAGTTCATGCCAGTCCCGAAGAAGTAGCCTGGCGACTGCATGAACAGCCGCTGCTCGTAGGCCCACCTGCTCAGGTTGACGCACCTGCTGCCAGATATATATTACCGGAGCCTCAGCGCCGTTATCCTCTACTACCTTACCCCCTGTCGTGAACGTAAACGTGACACCCATCAGAGAGGACAGCTTGCTGACCGCCTGGAAAAGCTTCCCTGACTCAGCATCTCCTAGGGCTGACTCGAACTCACTGCCAAGCAGAGTAATTGAGTTCACGCTGAACTGGTCAACCAGCTCGGAAGCATCAAGGATCTCTACGACCGCGTTTGCAGAACCTGACCCGCTAACTGCGCTAGGCTGCGCTACCGCCAGGGCGAGGCCTATGGGAGCCATGCCTGTGTCGTTGGAATACCATGCCAGAACACGGGGGTACTAGGTAATATGGAGGTGAGATAGGCTCAGTGGTTATAGTGGCGCTGGCTGTTGTCGCAGTGGTGCTTTGCGCCGGTGACATCTCACCCAGATTCTTTGTTGCCACCTTAACGCCATTGCCAGAGGTTTCCAGAATAGTCCTGAAGGGACGACCCACCCTCACGCTTATTACAGCTCCCCTGCTACTTAGGGGAAGGCTCAGGTTCAGGGGCTGGTAGATGGGCTGCGCCATAACCTCAACGCTTCCGTTGGGGAGATCCACGGCGTATGAGACCCATATTATTATTGACGGCTCCAGGGAGTACACGACGGCCCTGCCATACCTGTGCACCCAGTCCTCGGCCCAGCCGATCAGCCTCCCCGTACTTATGTTCGCCTGCGGGCCGGTGCCGTTGTACACCGCAATGAACCGCGTCCCATCGGGGGTCGGCGCCCATGCCCACACG
>NZ_JBMFJI010000060.1:0-2725 GCF_049973875.1 Acidilobus sp. | reverse complement strand
ATGGGCATGATAGTAGCCGGCAGGCCCCCGGACCTCTTCCAGAGCCTGCTGGGGGCCAACATGCTCAGCTACGCCGAGGCCGCGCCGCAGGGGGTCAGGACCTTCCTCAACCTGACCCCGGCGCTGAAGTCCATGGGCTTCCTGAACCCCTCCGTGGTCTCCCTGCCCATAATTGAGGCAGCGGCCTACAACGGCACCATACTTAACGCCCCGGTGAGCGTGCACAGCGGCTTCGTGCTCTACATCAACATAAAGGTGCTGAGGGAGTACAACCTGCCGCTGCCGACGAACCTGAGCACCCTCACCTACGACACGGTCCAGCTGGCAGAGCACGGCGTCACGCCGTGGATGGTGCCCGGGGCGGACGGCGGCTGGGACCAGCTTAACCTCTGGGAGGACATATTCCTGTCGCTCGCCATACAGAAGTATGGCCTTGCTGGCGGCGCTAGGCTCTACAACGAGTTTGTCTACGGAACTATAGACCTCTCCAACGCTTCGGTGCAGCAGCTCATTAATGAGACCGACTCGCTCTTCGTGAACTTCACCTCCTATGACTACCCCGGCTGGCAGAGCCTGACGTGGACCCAGGGCCTCAGCGACCTGATAGAGGGCAAGGCCGTGTTCCAGGCCAACGGAGACTGGCTAACCAACTACGCCTATGACTACTACAACGTTACCACCTACCCTGCTATCGAGCCATACATAAGCTGGCCTAACGTGACTGTCGTGGTTGAGCCGTTCCCAGGCACGAACGGCACCTATGCACTGGTCATAGACTCCGTGGGCGTGCCCAAGCCCTATCCGACCACCTCTGCAGGAGTGAGGCTAGCAACCTTCTGGGCCTCATATGCAGGTCAGGAGGCCTGGACTAAGTGGAAGGCCACCACCTACTGGAAGAACGCCACTGACTACTTCAACACGCCAGAGCAGTGGTGGAGCCACGAACAGCTGGTCAGCACTCCGCCGGACCAGTTCGTCTACCAGCTGTCCGACGGCGGGCTCTTCGACGACGTCTTCGGGAGCTGGATCTCACAGGTGCTAGCGCTCCAGGAGAGCGGCTCGGCCTACATACCGGCATACAACGCGCAGCTGGCATCACTTGTTCACAGCGAGTGCAAGGACTGGCTGGCCGCCGGTAAGATAGGCCTTGGATACCTGGGCATAGCCGGTCAGCCGTTCGCCGGCTACGTGCCCCCGTGGGTAATAGTGCCAGGGTACTACTTCAACTCCAGCTACACGTGCCCAACATACACCCTGCCATAATCTGCTTATAATCAATAAACCGGTTTTTGTTTTAAATTTCACGCCTTTTTCTTTAAATGTATATAAGTTACTGTGGCTAGAAATGTATACGAAAAGAGGTGAATAAATTTATGAACAACAAGGAAACTAACGCGGATAATGTTAAGACGGCCAGGCGCCCGAGACTAAGATCTAGTTCCATACAGCTGGCTTTGATGGCGCTTCCCACGCTATTCTTCGGCGCCCTGCTTATATACATAGTGATCTGGAACTTCGTTCTGTCACTGCAAAATTGGTCATTGCTCAACAGCAAACACACCTTCGTTGGCTTCGCCACCTATGAAGCTATATTTAAGAGCCTTTTCTTCAGAGTAGCTATTTATCACTCAGCTATCTTCTCCCTAGGGCTCGTCGCTATAGGCGACTTGGCTGGCCTGCTCCTGGCCGGCCTCCTCTACTTCTTACCTAACACGCAGCGCAGCTTATACCTCTCCATATTCCTGTACCCGCTGGCCATATCGATGGCCACTAATGGCCTTATATGGGACTGGCTTTTCAACCCTGAGCTTGGTTTTGGGTGGATAACCTCCCACCTGGGTTTACCTCCAGTTAACCCGCTGGCAACCGCCACTTCAACAACCCTATCTATGTTTCTGGTAGAGTTCTGGGCCTACACAGGGCTCGCGGTGCTATTCTACTTAGCGTCATTTATGAGCATAGACAAGTCTATAGTGGAGGCCGCAAGGATAGACGGCGCAGGAGGCTTCAAGATACTCTTCAGGGTCCTTCTTCCAAATTCAATGAATGGCTTCATAGTCGCCACCGCGCTGCTGTTCCTGTTCTCATTCAGGATGTTTAGCCTGCCCTTCGTGATAGGGGGTGGCCCGACTAACCTGGACCTCATGACTCTTGTAGAATACGTTTACTACGAGTTCTACACGGAGTTCTTCAGCCAGTCGGCCGCGGCCTCAACGCTCATAACGCTGATAGCCGCCGCAGTTGTAATACCATATGCGCTTTTTGGTATAAAGAAATGGGTTATGAGGGGGTGAAAGCATGGCATCCTATAGGACTAGGCTGCTCAAGTATGCACTGCTTCAGCTGGCGGGAGGCCTTGTAGTGATATTTTGGCTCATCCCCCTCTATGCAATGCTTATAGACGGCTTTAAGACGAACTTCGAGGCTACTGTTACCTCTGTGTTCCAGCCGCCAACGCACTTCACGCTTTCAGCCTATATGGCTGTCTGGGACAGCATGAAAAGGCCTCTCATCAATAGCATCATAGTTGTTATCCCCGTTACTGTGCTCTCAGGCATACTTGGTGAGATGGGGGCGTACTTCTTCTACTCACTTGGCGAGAGACATCCAATAGTTAGCAACACAGGGTTCTCAATAATTTCACTTGCCACATTTATACCGGTAGAGTCTACGCTGCTTCCACTCCTCCTGCTCGAGGCCCACGGCAGCATGCTGAACACCTACT
>NZ_JBMFJI010000059.1:0-2771 GCF_049973875.1 Acidilobus sp. | reverse complement strand
CTAGTTATAGAGGCCAATCAACGAGGTACATACGCCACCACAAAAGTGGTTTTCCAAAAGCTTAGAGAGAGGGGACATGAAGTTAGATTGTGGACAACCTTTCCCTCAGAGTTCGATGTTCTTCCTAAGCCTCCCTCATTTAAGCCCTTTGGTTATGATGTAGCAGTTAACCTTCCAACTTATGCAAGAAAAACCTTAAATGCAATCAACCCATCTAAGGACTCTATAGTCCACTCAATGAATGCTATGCATGAGCTGGCTTACTTTGCTCACGGTCAGGGCATTAAGGGTGTAATCGCTGTTCATTACTTATGGCCCATATGCTACTTTAATGCCTATGGCTACAGCGCTTGCGGCTGCACCTCAAGCATGCTGGAGGCCGCCAAGTGTATCTACAGCATGAAGAGAGGGCCAAGAAAGGCCTTTGCCCTAGGGGAGGCCCTCTACTGGAAGCTGAAGAGGTCGTGGATCAGGAGGAACTTGACGAGATCCGATGCAATTTTGGCTGTCAGCAAATCGACTAAGGAGTTGCTCGTAAGAGCTGGTTATGAAGAGGCCAACATAAGGGTCGTGTATATTAGCGCCTTAATGCCGTACAACATAGAGTACTCACCTTACGAGCCCTCCGATGCCTTTACTTTCGCCTTCCTGAGCTATCCTGACGAGGGTAAAGGTGTCTTCCAGCTCATCAAAGCTCTTGCTATGGCCATTAAAGCAAACCCTAGGCTAAGACTTAAGATATACGGCGGACTCGCAAGCCCTGACGTTGTAAGGTTAGTAGGGGAGCTGGGGATAAGGGACAAAGTGGAGCTAACCGGTTGGGTATCCTTTGAGAACTTTGCCTCCTCGCTTAAGGAGCTATTCAGGGACGTTAATGTTGTAGTTGTTCCATCCATGGTGTTTGAGACCTGGGCAAGGGTAGTCACTGAAGCCATGCTCTCTGGAAGACCCGTGATGGTTACAAAGGATAACGGAGGACTCGTAGAGCAGGTTGATGACAGGATAACCGGCTTTCATGTGGACGTGTACGATTTGGAAAGTTTTGCCAAGTCTCTAGTGGAGGTGAGCCAGATGTCAAGAGAGGAACTTAGGAGAATGGGACAAAGGGCGAGAGATATGGCACTGAGTAGGTGGAACCAGGAAACCATTATTAATGATTTAGAGAACCTTTACAATAACATATTACAACAATAGTTATTTTGCGTAGCGTCCATTTAGTAAGCTATGTAAACCATGCACTATTCTTATCAACGCCTACATCTTCTTCTAGGCCTATGTATTAAGGCAAGCAAGCTTGGAGCTAATCTATCAAAGGGCTTAAGGCCGTATAGCAAAGTCATTATCCCATCCAGGAACAACGCAGGTCCAAACTGCTAAAAGGCGCCCTCAAGTAACGCCTTCCCGAAACTCCGATAGGCCTTCGTTAGTCCTCGCATCTTCTTTGCTGAGGGCCAGCTTGGCAAGGAAACATGAAATAACCAAGGACAGAGCGTATTTTTCGAAGAAGCTAGCTACATCCAGAAGCCCAGCTCGTGCGAGTATCTTGATTCCTTCCATAAGTGCCACAAAGTCCCCCACACGATGCGGTTCTTGACCACTTTAAATACTTGAGGCCTTGCTTGGCTAAGTTCATGGGCTTACCCTGGCCTGGTGAAAGGCCAGGCCTCCTGTAAAGGGTCAATATCCTTGGCTTGTGGAGCGTAGGGCCATACGCTAATGAGCCAGCGAATATGAATCTGTCGACATCGGAGGTCCCAGGGATCCTCCTGAGGCCCTCCACAAGGCCCTCGGCCGCCTCCCTCGAGATCACTATGGAGCTGTTGTTAAATTCGAGCCCTGAGCCAAAGACCTTAAGCAGAGGCAACATCTGATAATAACAAACTCCAAGATTCCTCTCAACTTTTAGCAGCAGGTTAGCCTGGAGGACGAAGCCGCTTTGACCCTTTACCGCAGGAAATTAGCTCTTATCAGAAATCATCTGCCCTCTTTCATCTATAAATACCTGCTCGTTGTGAAAGTAGACTACATCATGTAATGAAGCAAAAACCCTATAAATTAACTAAAGTCTATCCTCCCTATACATGTCGTCGTCCCCCAGGAAGGTTATTATATCACCGTGCGCCTCCTCGGAACCTACAGCTATCTTACCTCCCAGGGGGACGATTTCAGTAATTATGTTTTCCAGCCGTTCCTTCTTATTATCTTATCGCTCTCCTTGTCCTCAAAGTTCTTAACAACAATAACCTCAAATCTGTCCTTAGAAAGGCTCTGAGACTCAAGGCTGCGGAGAGCATAAGGAAGGTACTGTTTCCTGTTGTAAGCAGTTACTATGACTGAAATGAAACTAACATCTTTTGTTGCCATAATAACCACTTCCTCTCTGATATCATTTAAAATAAACCTAGTTTATATATTACCATGCTGATGCTTATAGACTAGTTAATACATTTTATATTCGATATGGAGTCTAAGGACTTAGCGGAGTACCATCCTTGCTGACTCACGAAAGCTCCCTAGGTGGTGAGAGATTGTAAAATAGTACAGGAAGGCAAGAAGTTCTCACTTAGTGAGATAACGTTATAATTGGATTGCTTGCATATACTTTAAAGCACCTCGCGAAGAGTATTTATGGTTACGTTACCTGCTTATGGCAAGGTATCCTACGTTAGTTCCAACTATCACGCTGTTGTTACAGTTGGAAAGGCTGGAGGAGGCCTCCAGGAGCAGGATCCAGAGGGTCGGCCTCTCCGCGACGCTCTCCGAGAAGTCTA
>NZ_JBMFJI010000058.1:0-2958 GCF_049973875.1 Acidilobus sp. | reverse complement strand
GGGCGCGCCGCCTCCCTCCTTACCGCCCTTGTCTTCCTTGGCGGCCCTGGAGGCCGCCTCGCTGCTCAGCCTCCTCAGCTCATTGATCATGGCCATGGTGACCCTGCTGAGCTCTAACAGGGCCACGCCCATGGCGACGTTCATGCCCGCGCTGCCCTTGCCCTCGGCCTGGGCCAGCCTAGCCATGAGGTCCCTGAACTCGGCCACGAGCCCCGCGCTGGGCCTCGCGCTGATGAAGAAGTAGTGCTCCTCGCCGTCAAAGTTTATGATCCTCCAGTGGGCGCTCATGACGTCGTGGATGGCGTCGTAGCCTATGGCTATGTACTGCTCCATCGCCTCCTTCCTCAGCAACCCCTTCTCCACCTTGAAGTACACGAAGAGGCCTGACTGGACGTTGTCCTCTTGTACCTTGAACCAGCCCGTGAGGCTCGCCTTAGGCTTCCTCTCGCTCACCTCCCCCTCGCCCCCGCGAGCGCGAGGTAGTCGCCGACTATTTTCTTTGCCTGCGCCTTGGCGACATCGAGGCCAGCCTAGAGGCCAACGCCATGGCCTCGTCACAGCCCACGGAGGGCCTGCCGACCACCTCAGCGTAGGCCGCCAGCAGGAGGTCCCTGGGCCCGGCGCCCGCGGCCCCGCGCCGCCCTAGCCTTGAGGCGGCGGAGGCCAGCGCCGACGTCAGGGTCCCCGGGCTCACCGCGCGGCAGAGGGGCGCCGCCTCAACGCCTGGGCGCCGCTGGTCAGGCGACCACGGGAGCCCGTCGAGGACCCCTAGGTCCACGAGCCCGGCCACGGCGCCCCAGTCAGGGAAGTCGAAGCCGTAGACCGCCACGTCCCTGCCTGACGACCTGACGGAGCCTACCTCCCTCAGGCCCAGCACGTCGAAGACCACCTCCTCGGCCTCGACCCTCGGCCCGAGGGACCTGAGAAGCCCCTCGAGCTCCGGCCCAGCCACCGCGACCAGGGACCAGACCAGCGCCGGGCCGCCTCCCCTGAGCGGGCTGCACGACGAAGCCGCCGAGGCCAGCTCGAGCATGGCCCTGCCGGGGTCCGGGGGCCTCGGCCTCGGGGCCGCGAGGCCCCTGGCCCTAGCGGCCGACGTAGTCGCCCTCGCCACCGACACCACGTCGGCGGCCAGGGCCGCGGCGCGGCCGCCCAGGCCAGCCAGCCGCTCGGCCGAGGCCCCCAGCTCAGCGACACACGTGACGGCCTCCTCGACGAGCCTCCTGGCCGTGGCGGCCCTCACGCGGGTCAGGCTACCTGGCGAGGTAAAGTGCCGCGCCGGGCCAGGAGGGCCTCGGCTGCCGCTATCGCTGTTATGGGCGCCGCGAACGCCGCCAGGTACGCCGGGCCACTCACGAGGTAGTAGAAGGAGACCGAGAGGAGCGCGTCGCCGGCCGCCTGGCGTCCCTGGCCAGGAGGACCCTGGCCCCCTTCCCGAAGTACGCCCCTATGGCGTGGCCCATCCTGAGGGCGAAGGCTGGCGTCATCAGCTCCCTCAGTATGCCCCCTCACGCCGTCGGTGCCGAACAGCCTTCTCAAAGCGCTCCCCTAAGCCACGAAGGCCCCGACTTATTAACAATTGGCCCTAGGTCAAGCGATCCTGTCCCTTGACTAGGCCGAGGTTCCTCTTGCCTGTCGTCTAGGGTTTAACTTAGCCGCCTGTCTACATCGCCTTTTTCACGGAGGCCGCGACGTCTGGTTCACAGCTGACGCCTGGGCGGAGGAGGTCAACCTGGACTCTATCTCGCCGAGGCCGACGTAGCTCAGGATGAGCCCTATGAACGGCGTTAGGAAGAGAGGTATCGCGACGAGGGTGCCGCCAACCTTAAGCATGCCGTTGCCATAAGGTGTGCCTACCGCGTACAGACCGACGCCTATGAGGAAGAACCCAACAACAGCTACTATGATGCCAGCAAGGTAGAGCACGAGGCTAGCCGTGATTAAGAACCCCTCGTTATTGAAAAGACTAACGCCTCCCACAAAGGCTCCCACTATAACGATGACGACTCCGACGAGGACGAGGATCACGCCGGTGGACCCACGGCCGGCTCCCTTGACAACGGCCGCCAATTTCTTAAAACTGGCGCGCAGGCTAGAGAAGGCCAGGGCCACGAGCACGAGGGCCACCATGAAGAGCACCCCGGCAGCGACATCCTCTGTCCCGCCTACGCTCGCGTCCGTGTTACCTCCCATCACGAGGGCTGCAATAATGAGGAGCGGCGTCAGCAAAAGATATAGCACGCCCCTCCTAAGCCTCCTGATCCCTTCTAGTTCTTGTTCAAATTTTTCTGTCTCTTCTTGTGTCGACAATCACTACTCACCTATCCAGGTTATGCAAAAAGGTCCTGCTAGTATATATCTGTATTCGGTCAAGGCGCGGGGGCCTGCTTGCTGGGCGAGCTCACAGCCCTTGAGGCCGCACTGATATGGGCCCACGTGAGCGTCTACTACAAGCCCTTTGTACAAAGGGTAGACCCCCTCAGGGTTAACGTGCTCAGGACGCTCTACTTGTTCCTCCTTCGTCCTTGCCCCGGCGCTCCTGCCTGGCCTCTTCAGGCCTGCGGCCCTCTGGGCCATGGCCAGCGGCGCCCTTTTCCCTCGGCCTTGGCGACGTCCTCTACCTCGCGTCCATAGGGGTCGCTGGGGTCTCCGTGGCGGCGCCGTCTCCTACAGGTTCATAATAATGGGGAAGGCCCTCGCGGCGGCAATAGGCGAGAGGCCCACGATCGCCCCTCTCATCGGGGGCCTCATGGTTGTTCTCGGCGTCGCTATGATAAGCAGGGGCCAAGGGGGAGGACGAGCGCCTCAGGGGGTCCTGCCGGCCTTGGGGCTGCAGCCAGCGTGGGCCTCAGGGTGGGTCATGATAAGGCCAGCTGACGTGGGCGGCCTCAACCCAGTCGCATCGGCCTTCCTCAGGGCCTCGACGGCCGGCCTCGTCCTCTCTGGGGTCGCGTACGC
>NZ_JBMFJI010000057.1:0-3152 GCF_049973875.1 Acidilobus sp. | reverse complement strand
GGGGGAGCTCATGGTAAAGAGGTTCTACCCCCAGGGCTCAGGGGAGGCGTCGCTCATAGTTGACCTGACCGTGACGGACCCTGAGTCGGCGGACGAGCTGGCGGCCGCCTCCCTCTCCATAGCCCTTGGCCTCTCGAGGAGCTTCAGCGTGACCCCTTACATATATGACGGCGGGAGGCTCGCAAGGGTCAACGGCATTGGTGGCCTGGCCAGGGCGCTTCTTGAGAGGCTGGGAAGGTACTACCCTGAGGCCTTCAGGGTCCTTGACGACTACCCGGGCAGGCTCAGGCTCTCCGAGGGGGTCCCCGAGGGCAGGGTCATAGCTGTGACGCAGCTGCTCAGCCCCCTGCCGTCGCTCCTGCCCCCGGGCTGCACCGTTGTACAGCCCACCAGGCCCTGGCTGAGGGCCCCCTCGCTGGAGGAGGCCTACCTCATGAAGGAGAGGCACGACCGCGAGGTTTCTCTGCTGAGGGCCTCGGGGTGCCAGGTTCTCCTCAGCGTCAGGGAGCTTACCAAGGTAGTACGGCCCCTCTGAGGAATACGCGGAGCTCTATGTGCCTGGCTATTGCCTCCTCGTCGTGAAGCCGAAGGCCTCAACACCTCCTCCGCCCCCTTATCATTACCGAGGAACGCCGAAGTCCAGGAAAGCCCCTTTATGACTTCCTCTGAAGTCCTAACTAAGTTTTACCCTTTTGGATGGCTCCACTGGCTACGCATGACTAGGTATTGATCATTAACTATTGAATTAATTGACACCCACCACGGGTTTGGCTCAAGCTCTATGCAGGACTCGCAGTGCTTGCTCCTCTCGCGGAGCTCGTCGTTTCTCGACCTGCGCTGGCCCGTGAATTGCGGTGTGAACAGGTTTTTGATTTCTATATCCACGATGCCGTGGCGCACATACGACACTTGCTCATATTTGCCACGGCTGAAGAATTCGAGGCTGACGGATACGCGCCCAAGGTTATCAATCATAATCTTGGGGGTTTTCGGAATTGGGTCTAGGTATGCGAAAAAGCCCGAGTAGCCCTTGAGGAGCGAATGTTCATATGCAAGCCTGGCCAGCGTAAGGTGTCTGAAGTACAGCTCCAGTATGTAACTGATGGTACTGGGCGATTCAGGGTGCACATGTAAATGATCGGGCATTACATAAATCATCACTAGATCCTTGATGGGCGTTATGAGCTCCATTGAAGGACCATAAGCTGTATTAAACGCGTTGTACATCCCGTAGGCCGTGGCCATGGCCTCCTCATTCGCTGAGGACGCGTTCGGCCCATGGGCCCAGTGGTACCTCTCGTGACTTACCAAGTACGTCATTGCCACGTCCACGGTAGCCTTGGCCGCGAGCTCCTTTACGAGGCCTATGGGTACGCCGAGCTTGAAGCTGCCTCCGCCTCCCTTTAATTCATTCTTCATAGCATTGGCTAGCTGTTTCATGAACGTGCCCATGTTAGCGAGGTAAAGCCTAGTTAACCAGCTGGCTATCCTATCAGTGTTGTAGTATATCATGTCATCCTTCAGGCAGTAAATGGCTAGGTGCTCTGTACAGGTGACCCCCTTGTTGTAATTGGGGCATAACGCGCATGGGTCCGCTTCGAAGGACTTTGTCTTATTGAATAGCCTACTAAGGACATCTGTCAGGTCTGCATCATTATCGCCACGCCCAAGCATCTCAAGTATCTCACTAACGTTCACGCACAGGTCCCCATAATCAACGCTCACCTTATCAATTGATACAGTGCCGCACTCCTCGTCCTGCCCCTGTCTCCGAACCAACCCACATTCTTGATCACATCTTCCGCACTCATTGCTGCTCTGTCCTCTCTCTGAACCGGCACACATTTTGTCACGCCCCCACACTAGTTGGCTTGGCTTCCTAGTTCGTCGCTAGTTAGCTCGAACTGGAAAACGACATTTTTAAATCCTTTTTTAATATTGTTAGTTACCTAATGGTTCGTCGAACTTTAGTAATTTGTAGTTCAGCAATTAATTTAAACATCAAGGATTAAGCTCTAAATTGGGCAGTTGGATAGCCAGTTAGGGAGCGTTAAGTGGCGTTAGTTTATTGAAAAGAGAAGCGGCCAAGACAGATGGTTTGTGGCTCGAGCTGCTTGGCGCCCTCGCTCATGACTGCCGTGGCCTGCGAGGACGCGGCCCTCGCGAGAATTTCCCAGAAGCCCCGGGTAGCGACCGGGAGGCAACATGATGAGGTTCACTGCAATTAGGAGCTTGCCAGGAATCACCTGGGCATAGCGGATCACAGGACCCTCTAGGATGTTGAGGGGCTCTGTGACCAGCTCAGCGCCTGCCGGCCCCGTCAAGGTGTGCGGCCCCTGCCTGGACTTACTGGGTTGGCTGCGCAGCCCTCATTGGGAAGGCTCATCACGCTGCAGGAGGCGCTGGCCGTCGAGGACAGGTCAACGATGACAATGTAGACGCCGCGTGGCATCAGGATTCTAGTTATTAGCTTGCCGACCGCCTCGAGGACGCGGTCACCGACCCTACCAGGATTCCTGCCATCGGCAACTGGCCTTGTGGGCATGGACTTGTCTAGGCCATGGCTTAGCCCTCAGCTGAGCCCTGCTCCCTCCTCATGGACCTCAGGTGCTTCAGCAGCCTGTACTCCATCCTCTTCAGGTACATGCTCAGTATGCCGAGGAGCAGGCTGTTGAAGCCAGCAGCAGTGACCACGAGGGCCATTATGGCTTTGACGAAGTGGTCAACGTGCATGAAGTAGAACTGGTACGCCGTCATGCCGCCCACCAGCAGGCCGGGCACCATGAGGAAGGCGCCCGCCAGGAAGAGCGTGCTCGTCGGGTTGTACCTCCACGAGAGCCTGACCATGTCGAGGGCTATGCCGAGGCCGTGCCAGGGCCTCAGCTTCTTCCTCCCCATCCTCTTCCTGTACTCTATGTCCACCTCGCCCACGGAGCCCCCGCCCGAGACTATGTGGGCCGCTATCTCGCTCTCGACGCTGAAGCCGCCCATCTCAAAGTTGACGTCAGCTATGGCCTCCCTCCTCACCAGGTAGAGGCCGCTGAGCACGTCCCTCAGCCTGACCCCAAAGATCGAGTCGAAGAGCTTAGTGAGCAGCGCGTTGCCAACCCTGTAGACGAGGGGCTGCGAGCTGCTGGGCCTCACGCCTATCA
>NZ_JBMFJI010000056.1:0-3272 GCF_049973875.1 Acidilobus sp. | reverse complement strand
CTCGCCGAGCAGGGCGGAGAAGGGCTCTCCCCTCGGGGCGTCGTGGCCTGGCTCCCTAATTTTAATATAAGGTATGTTGTAGCGCCTAATCGCGGCATCGACGCACTCGCTGTAGCTCAAGTCATCTCACCCAGCCCGATCCTGATGCTACCAGCTTACTGTAGGTCTAACGAACGCCACAAAGGCCGCCCAGGACTACCGTCATAGCAGGGCCCGAGCTAGTAAATACGATTGCCCATTGGTGTGGTATATATTCCGTTACCCGTGAAGGGCCGCGGGAGGCCACCTTCACGACTGCCCTGGAGGCCACACTAAGCTTGCCGTTATCATCCTCCACTACAAGGCCTCGTTCCTTCAGATCCTTGGCCTTCCTCCGGACCGCTAGGCCATCAGCTCCTGGCCCTGATGCTGGTCTAGAGCCAAGGCGAAGGCGCCTGCTAAAGGCTAGAGTGCTAGGGCCTTCCCGCTTTTCTCAAGCCTGTCTATCATCTCCTGACTTAAGTCTATCACATTTTTTACTATGGCATAGTTTTCCTTCTTTATGTTATCCCTATTCTCTGTTAAGGCCTTCTCCCACCTCTCCTCCAACAGCGTCCTGGCCGTGACTATCAAGGCCTTAGGGTTGCCTGGGACGCCCCTAACTATAGCGACCAGATACCAGTCCCTGCGGTCAATGAGTGACGCCCTCTCATTGTCGGTCAAAGTTGGGCCCTTGTTCCCCTCGCCGATGGTCTTAACCTCGACGTAGTATTCCACTTTTCTGCCGTCATCCGTTGAGCCTTTAAGCTCTATGTCGTAGCCCCGCCCCTCGGAGGAGACGTCATTAACGGCCTCCACCCTGAAGGTGACGTTGTCAATGGTTATCTTGTTAGCCTGAGGGGACCGAGCTAGCTCCTCGAGCTTCCTCTTCACGTACTCCTCCCCGAACTTCCCAAGCAACCTCCTGCGCAGGTCAGGCGAAGGCTCAAGCCTTGCGCCCATCACGTTAACTAAGAAGTCCCTCCAGCCGCTGTGGTCGCCGTCAGCATCCACGTAAGCATTACTTATAAGGTGGAGGCCCTGGAACTATTCAAGGTTTACATAGCGCCAAGGCCAAGCGATGAGGCAGCCGCGTCAACCAGCTTCTTAACCAGGTCCTCAGCAGTCTCCCTGCTCTCGCAGGGCCTCAGCCCCTTCACCTTGGCGGCCCTCAGCAATCCTGTAAACATCCCCTCATTACCGTTAAGGGCTTTGAGGTAGCTACTGTCGTCCACAAACCTGATTCCCAGCCTCATGAGGTCATTCTTAGCTTCGCTGGACCCTCCAAGTAGTCTTAGCACGTCATTCACGTAGAGCTCGGTTGACGGCTTAAGCTCCCCGCCCTCGCTTAACATCCATATCCCTTTGTCGCCCCCAAGTGACGGGTAATAAGCAAACGCGAAGGCCGTCAGCGCCGGTAGGTCCTCCTTTACTATTGAGCTCCTCTGTTTGTCGGCGAGCGAGGGGTCATCGTTCACTATAAGGAGGTTCTGCAGGAGTTGCCATGCGAAGCCCCTCAGGTCTATTATCTGAATGGCCCTAAGCACTGCAAGCCCTGTAAGCAGCCTCTGGGCGCCCTGCTTGCCCAGAACATCAGTGGCCACATTAATGAACTCATCGTCAAGGAACCTCCTTCCTGACAGCTGGGATACATGTTGCCTGTAGCCTAATATGACGTCCCTGAACCGCGAGAGGCTCTGCGGGAGCGGCTCGGAGCTCTCATTAATGAAGTACAGCTGCCCTGAGCCCTCAACGTTACCGTCAACGTCTGGCAATGCAGTTATATTCAGGTTCAGCCTGTTGCTGTCTAACAGGTAGGCGTGAAGCCTGACCAGGAGCCTATATGTTCTCAGCCTGTCCTTCTTTAGCATGTTACCTATCAGCTGCTTGTTGAGCAGGTCCTCGGCCTTAAGCTTGATGATACTCTCCTTTGTTTTACTCGAAAGCTTCTGATCCTTCGAGAGCGGGTAAAGCCTCCTGCCGTTAAAGATATAGCTGAGGTCGTCCTCATCTATTAGGTTCCGCGTCAGCAGGTCGTATATAATGTCGTCCTCGGGCTTGAAGACTTCAGCGTGGGTTCTTTTGGTCCCCTGCCAGTCGAGCACTAGGAGCTCAGACGGCCGGCTCGCTAGATCGTTTATGACATTCCACACGGTCTTCTCCAGCAGGCCTCTCATCTCAGACCTGACGTTCTCGCTGTATTCAAGAGCTGCCGCCATATACGAGCTCGTGTAGTGATCCACGAGGTACGGCAAGGAGTCCCTCAGGAGCTTACCTATCTCATCCATGATCCATTGGTTCCACTTGGCCTCAAAGTTGATGGTCCTCCTCCTGGCCTGAAGGATGAAGTCGGCCTGCATGAGGAACTTGAGTCCGCTCTCAACCTCTTCAAGCGGGAGGAACGAGTAGACTCCGAGGAGCTGGGACCCCACGGATGCTCCTTGCGGCCTCGATACCTCAGCTACGACAGCGCGATCATCAAACAGCGGAGCGCACCTTGTCCTACGACGGCATACCTCAGGTGCTATGCAGGCCCTCTGTAAAGTACTTGAATATCATGAAGTCAGTCTTATGGCTATCAACTGTTTACAAGCTTGTACCACCGCTTAGTTTGGTGATAATATTAATTTCCTGATGATCGCATGAGCTGCCATCATTTTCATAGCGTGTTCAGGGTTCGTAAAGGCATTTAGTAAATGAGGGAACAGCCGCGCATAAAAATGTCATCAGCAAACGAGTTTATTTAAATAACTGCTCATCCCTAAGACATAATGCGGGTGCACTATTTGTCCGCAGGTGAGAGTACTGCGGAAAAAGAAGATTTAGGCAGCGCGCTCTCAAGGCTCTTAGAGTTGGCTTCTAATGGGAAGCTAATGTTAAAACCGGGCTATGCAGTGATAGGCCTTGCAGGCAGGGCTGTTCTTGGTAAGAGTCTTAATTATATTCAGGACGTACACTCATTGGAGATCGGCAGTGGGAATCATGACCTTAAAATGATAGACCTACACTTTCGGGACATAGGAGCCTTTGATATCATCGTGCATGTGCGCCTGGCACGAATACGACCCTTCTCCTTAGCTTGTGGAGAAGGAACTCTCTGGGATATGCTAAATGATGTCACGCTGAAGCTTATAGATGGTTGTAAGAAGGATTCTAAAGTCCTGTATCCATGTCCAACAGATCTTAGTGAAATGGCCTTAAGGTTGTTTGATGAGAAACTCAATATTTTAAGCCATAGTTCTCTATTGTTGACG
>NZ_JBMFJI010000055.1:0-3404 GCF_049973875.1 Acidilobus sp. | reverse complement strand
AGGGCCATACTTGTGGCTAACGAGAACGCCACAGCCACCCCGCCGACGCTGCCCCAGACCTACCCGGTTCTCATACCCTCGTTCAACGGGCCCGTGTTCGAGTGGCTGTCGTCACCTACATCATCGCCTATGCAGGTGCTCCAGCAGGCCGCCGCGGCTTGGGTGAAGGCGCTGAGCCCGTGAGGCCTTACCCTGCTGGGGGCTGGCTTCAACAGCGAAGGTGGAAAACGGGCTCTTAACGTCAGGCCCTCCGGCTGCCGTCGTCATCCGGAGGGCTTTTAAGTGATAAGGAAACGTGAAAGCTGTGAGAGGGGACAATGCGGACGCTGCGCTACATAACTAGGTCAAGGGAGGTGCTCAGGCTCTACAGCGGGGCCTACAGCAACTGGCCCATGGTGCTGCTCAACTTAGTCCTGAGGGGGAGGGCCAGGGCCAGGACGAGGCTGGGCGTCGAGCTGAGCGGGGACGCGCGCCTACTGGGCGCCGTCGCGAGGCTGATGGTACTGGATGGCGTCAGCGCGGAGGTTAAGAGGAAGTTGATAGAAATGGCCTCCCAGAAAGGCGCACCGCCACCAGGGCTAACAAGCCTTACAACTCTTTATGGTGTGAAGTGCTGCAGGCTTATCGGGGTCTCCGATGATTTTAATTCAATAGCGATGGAGGTCAACGGAAGCAGGGCAGTGCTCTATTTGCAGGGCAGTGCTCTATTTCTGGCGTAACGCAGATCTTACCTTAGGCGACTATGCCATGCTTAACGTGGAGGGCAGGTCGGTGCTTGACGTAGGCGCATTCGTGGGGGACTCGGCGATATACTTTGCCCTGAGGGGCGCGAGGAGGGTCGTCGCCGTCGAGCCCTCCCCCTGGGCTTTCCAGGCAGCCAAGAAGAACGTTGAGGTAAACGGACTCTCGGACAGGGTGACGCTCCTCAACTGCGCCGTCGGAAGGGACGAAGGTAAAATACTAAGGCTCACGGAGGAAGAAATAGATGTAGGCTTTAGCGCAGAGAGGGCGGACAGCAGCGGCGGCCATGAGGTGCCGACCTGCACGCTTGACTCCCTCATTGAAAGGCACGGGCCTTTCGAGGTCCTGAAGATGGACTGCGAGGGGTGCGAGTACGGCTCTATACCTTACAGCAGGAGGTTAGGCGGGCTCAGGGAGGTCCTGATAGAGTACCATGATGGTTATGAGCCCCTCGCCAAAAAGCTCATGGAGGAGGGCTTCGAGGTTATGTACTCAGGGTTCTACTCTGGCGGCAGGCTCGCTTACAGGCCGTTTGACCCAAAGCATGGCTACATATATGCAGTGAAGAAGGGGCAGGGTTAAGGCTAATGGTTTAAGCTTCCTTAGCTAGTTGGAAGCCCACAGCCTCCACGTTTAGGTAAGAGGGTCTGGACAGGACTCTTAAGCCTGTTCCGTACCAGCTCACGGAAATCAGTAGCTCTGGGAACACAATTAATAATTCAACACACCCATCATCAGGGAAGCTTAAGCCTCGCCCCTTGCTCTTATCTTCTCAATCGCCCTCCTGAGGCGTAAGGGGACGTCGGAGCCGCGAGGGGTCACCCTGTCTATGAAGGCCAACACATAGGAGAGCATCATGTATATTAGTAGCCATGCTTCGTGCTTAACTAGCGAGGCGGCGCCCCTTTCCTGCGACAGTGCAGAGTTTACCAGGTCGCAGCGAAGGAACCTGAGAAGCTCGGAGGGCCGCAACATTAAGCTCTGCGAGAGCTCCCTGGCAGGTCGCGTTGGAAGGTACAGGGCCCCCAGCCTTAAGTAGGCTGCATACAGCTCATAATCATTACATTTACACACTTTTGGGAGCTCTTCAGCCACGCGGATGGCCCCCTTGTTTGCCTTCAGAAGCCACAACATCCTTTCAACCAGCCTCGTGTCGTCGATACGAGAGGCCTTAAGCCTGCCAGAGACTTTAGCAGAAAAGCTGTTACCATGAATCCTATAATACGTGAGCGGCTCAACTGTAAGGTAAAGTAATGAACGCTCGCCTTTGGGCCTCAGGGCTAAGGCAAAAAGCATATTATCAAATCCTGCCCCCTCCTGAGTCTTCAGCTTTTCCCTCTCAAGCACCTCCCTCTTAACTGCAATAGAGCTGTTATTGAAGTCAATGCGTGAATCAAACTTCCTGAGGGCATGGAGCAGCTGATAGTAACAGACACCCAGTCTGTCCTCAACTTCTGAGAGCAGGGAAGAGCTAATGACGAAATCTCTACGGTCTTTGACCGCAGGGAGTGGGCTCTTATCGGAGATCACTTTACCTTCCTCGTCAATTATTACCTGCTCGTTGTGGAAGTAAACCACCTCACGTGACGAAGCAAAGACCCTATAAATATATGAGAGTCTGTCCTCCCTGTACATGTCGTCGTCATCGAGTAACGTCACAATGTCGCCATTGGCCTCCTCGAGGCCCGCCAGCAGGAACCTGCCGTAGTACTCCTCGTCACTGTAAACGTCCTTCCAGCCGTTCCTGTGAATTATCCCGTCGCTCTCCCTGTCCTCAAAGTTCTTCACCACTATGACCTCGAACCTGTCCCTTGGGAGCGTCTGCCCCTCAAGGCTTCGCAGGGCGTAGGGCAGGTACTGTCTCCTGTTGTATGCTGTGACTATGACTGAAATAGTTGTCATATCAGAGCTCATTAAGCCCCTTTCATTTTAAGTTAGGTGCAAGAATATATAAATGTTAAGAACGGTGTCTCTGGCACCCTCATTGCTTATCAGCGTTCTCAGCTGCCGCCTTCCATGGAACCTCGCTTGCGAAGAACTTATAGCCGTGGGACTCCAGCAGTGTGTCCTAGTCTGGCCGCCGGCGGGGCTCAGTAATTTTACGTTAAGCGTGCGCAGCAGGCAGGGTGGCCGCTTGGGCTGGGAGCCCTTCGAGAGGCTGCACTCAAGGTACGACTCCTGGTTCTCCAGGAACGCCGTCACCGCCGAGAACGAGGTCAAGGCCCTGATGAAGGCCGTCGAGGGGGCCGGGAGGCCCTGCGTGGAGGTGGGCTCGGGCACGGGCTTCTTCGCCTCAAGGCTCGGCTGCCTGGGCGTGGAGCCTAGCGTCAACATGGCCAGGCTCGCCCTGAGGAGGGGCGTACAGAGCGTCCAGGGCAGGGCCGAGGCGCTGCCGCTCAGGGACTCCTCGGTCGGCGCGGTGATATTCGTTGTGACGCTCTGCTTCCTGAGCGACCCGGCGGCAGCTATTGCAGAGGCCTCCAGGGCGCTGGCCAGGGGAGGCGCGCTGGTGAGCTGCATAGTAACCAGGAGCTCGCCCTGGGGGGGTCAGACTTTCATTGAGGTTTCATGAATTTGTATTCAACCTCTCGTCCTCATGCCCCTTGTCCGACCCCCCGCGCCTAGGGTAGGGAGCAGAGCTCCCAGCCACGACGCGGGGGGTC
>NZ_JBMFJI010000054.1:0-3674 GCF_049973875.1 Acidilobus sp. | reverse complement strand
CAGGGACAACCAAGCCCACAAATACCTAGGGCGCTGACGCTCATGTACACTAAGAAGGGCGATACCACACTCGACCCAATGGTAGGGTCTGACGCCACGTACATTGAGGCTAAGTTGATGAGTAGGAACTGCATTGGCGTTGACGTCAACTACGACGCGGTGATGCCGTCGTTGCACAGACTCTACTGGCTTGAGGAGGGCATTAAATGCCTTGCTAACTATGGCACTGGCGCAAGCGCAGTTAACGGTGTGACCCTTGAGGACGTTATGGGATCCTCCGCGCATATACCACGGCTACGCGAGGGAGCCGGACTTGATCAAGGACGGCTCCGTTGACGCCGTGTTCACGCACCCGCCCTAATGGAACATAATTAAGTACAGGGGTGGCGAGTGCAGTCCAGGCGACTTATCATGCGCGAGGAGCCTTGAGGACTACCTAAAGTTAATGGTGGACGTTTCGAAGGAGATCTATAGGGTGCTCAGGCCAGGCGGTTACGCGGCCATACTAATTGGCGACACGAGGATGCACAAGCACTACGTCCCCATATCCCACAGGGTTCTTGACGTGTTCCTCGACGCGGGGTTCATACTCAAGGAGGAGGTCATAAAGGTGCAGCACAGGATGAAGACCACGAGGGATGTGTGGGGCAAGCTTAGGAACAAGGATTTCCTGTTAATATACTATGAAAAGCTCTTCTCATATTCAGAAAACCAGAACCAGGAGAGACCTGCGCAAAGTAAAATACAGCGCCAAGTAGAGGTGGGGCAGTCGCGTTTTAAAAAAGTGGCGACCACAGATACTCAGGGCCCTTATCTGAGGTTGCGCATCATGACACCTTATCAAACGCCTGAGACGTACGTTACGGATTTTTTTGACAATGTAAAAGATGAGCTGAAAAGGAAGGGAGTAATTAAGAGCGGCGAAGACGTCTATAAACAAATGAAGATTAGAGGAATACAGTTAGTTGCCGACTACGGCATTGAGAACATTGTTATAGAAGCCGAGGCCCCATGCAATAGGCGTCGGGGTAAAGATCAGCTTGAGGAATATATGAATAAGTTTAACTATAATATAGGCATACTTGTTGACATACCGACTGAGAGGTACTATCGTGAGTACCCTAAGCCCTGTAGGGACAACGTGGGCTTTGAAATATACGCACGGCTAGGTAGCAGCATACAGCAGGTTTATGTTGGGGAATTCAAATTAACTTCAGGTAAAGAACAGGAGATCATAGAGCTTGCACATAACGAACTTGTGACAATCATAGGCCTCCTTAGTAAACTCAGCCTCACTACGGAGGTTGCTAAGGTTAGGCCGACCCCAGAGCATATCCTGGGCAAGACGAGTGGGATAGTCGAGAAGCACTCAAAGA
The DNA here is from genome assembly GCF_049973875.1 of Acidilobus sp. Lineage (NCBI taxonomy): Archaea > Thermoproteati > Thermoproteota > Thermoprotei > Acidilobales > Acidilobaceae > Acidilobus > Acidilobus sp. The sequence goes on along the minus strand of NZ_JBMFJI010000054.1, from coordinate 2,298 downwards.
CCATTAGGGAACTGTTAAAGGACGGCGATAGGGTTAAGACGTATTACAGGCTTTGGGTTAGAACGATGGAGCTGATCTACGGTAAGAATGTGTTAGACTCTATAAACGACCTTGAAGACCTCTTCACTAGGTTAACAATTTACGTCACCGTCTTGAAGAGCCTTGGGGCCACTATACTGGAGGCCGCGCTGGGAGGAGGCAGGTATACCATACCCATTAGACTTTACTTAGAAGGCCACAAAGCGGCGGTGGAGCTATTCTGGTACAGGAAGGCGCTCTCTAGGTTCAACGTCAATTACCTCTTTGAGAGGGATGAGCATGATTGGGTTTTTGACCCCCAGGTAGCCCATAAGCTGGATCAATTCTTCAAAGACATAGGAGAATTCCTACTATCAATAGATTGGAGCCATGGTGTAGAACTAGACCTGCTCAAGAGAGTTTACCAGAATATAGTACCAAGAGATGTTAGGAGACAACTGGGGGAGTACTATACCCCAGATTGGATAGTCCAGCTTATCCTCTGGAGAGCCTTACATATTTTAACTAGGGGTTCCCCGCCAACAACTCCTCTAAAAGATCAAAAATAACTAACAAACCTGCTGAAGACTAGCTATATTTAGTACTGTATTTCACATTGCGTAGGCTTTCTCCTGCTTCTGGTTTTCTGAATATGAAGAGTTTTTCATGGTATATTAACAGGAAGCCCTTGTCCTTGAGTTTCTGCCATACTTCCCTTGTGGTCTTCATCCTGTGCTGCACCTTTATGACCTCCTCCTTAAGTATGAATCCTGCGTCGAGGAACACGTCTAGGACTCTGTGGGATATGGGGACGTAGTGCTTATGGATCCTCGTGTCACCAATTAGTATGGCTGCGTAGCCGCCTGGCTTAAGCACACTATAGATCTCCCTCGAAACGCCCACCATTAACTTCAGGTAGTCCTCAAGGCTCCTCGCACATGATAAGTCGCCTGGGTTACACTCGCTACCTTTATACTCAATGATGTTCCAGTAAGGTGGGTGTGTGAACACGGCATCAACGGAGCCATCCTTGATCAAGTCCAGTTCCCTTGCGTCGCCGTGGTATATGTGTACGGAGGCCCTTATGACATCATCAAGGGTTACACCGTTAACTGCGTATGGTACTAACATAGACCTAGCAAGGCGTTTAATGCCCTCCTCAAGCCAGTAGAGCCTGTGCAGTGTCAGTATCACTGCGTTGTAGTTGATGTCAACACCAATGCAGTTCCTACCCAGTAACTTAGCCTCAATGCACGTGGTGCCAGACCCGATCATTGGGTCGAGTATGGTATCGCCCTTCTTAGTATACATGAGCGTTAACGCCCTGGGTATTTGCGGGGCCCAATTGCCCCTGTAGTTGCCCTTATGTGTGGCCCATGAACCCCTCTTGGGGTAGCTCCAAACGGTCGTGCTTACGTCAGTCAATTCGTCACTCACGGGCTCCAAACGCTCGACCTCAATAGGCTTAAGCTTAATGACCTGATCCTCCACGACAACCTCATTATGCTTTGAAACAAACTCCAAATACTCCTCAGACGAAACTTCCCTCATCTTAGCCACTTCCCACCACCAACAAATGTGAAGTAGACACTTTATAATACCTTCTAACACTCTTCATCATGTTATATACAGCAAATCTTAGGCGTATATTCAAGATACTGCCTAAGCTCCTCATGGCGGGGAGATTAGTAGTGTTCTATCAATCGGGAGGAGGTTGAGGAAGAGTAGGCAGGTGGTGGAGAGGGTAATCAAGGTTTTTAACCCATACCTGATGACGGACACTGCTCACGAGGGTAGAGGCGTTAGAGCATTCAAGGTAACGGCCAGGTACTTAGAAAGCGGTGAAGTTATATTAGAAAGGTATTGCATCGCCCTACTTAACTTGGCGAAAAAGGTGGATGGGAGGGTATTGGTGTTTCCCTCGACCGGCCCCAATGACCTAAGGGCGATCGTGTATGATCCCTTAGGAGGGGTGTGCCCGTGGCGGAGTTAGAAGTAATTAAAAGTAAGGGTAAGTTACGTCACGGGTAAACACTCAACCCAGGCCCCGCGAGATATTTTATCTTGCCAATTTTATTATAAAAACTTTAAAATGTAAAATAGCTGCCCCAAGTACATATATTAAAAATTAAAAAAGAAATATGTAAATATGCATACCTTTATATATCTTAACGACCAATAATAACGTAATAATCGGTGGCTACCCTGTTGAAAGCTATTGGCGCCTTAGCTGCCATTTTAGCCATAGTTGTCGCAACCTCCCTGCTAACAGGACTTTAC
>NZ_JBMFJI010000053.1:0-3729 GCF_049973875.1 Acidilobus sp. | reverse complement strand
CTGGGGCGAGGGCATGTACCTTGCCATGTACGGTCACCTGACTGTTTACCCCACCTTCATGTGGTTCAACAGGGCCTTCTGGTTCACCTTCGCTGAGTCTGTGCTTGCCCTCTGGGGCCACCCGGGGTACTTCATGGCCCCTCCCGCGACCTTCACGCCAAAGTGGTTCCCGGCCATTATGGCGTTGGCTATAGCGCCCTCCTCCTGGCTACCCTGGAGTACAGCTCGTAGGCCCTGGCCTGCTGCCCTTTTCCAGGCGCTGAGAGGTCGCTGTCGTCAACCAGGGTTATTATCAAGTTTTAGCCCTATGCTGACAATGCATCGTCACAAGAATATAGCTTATGTTCTTATAGGCCCTTTATATGCAGGAGCCCTTTTGAGCAAGCCTGCAGTGTGATGGAGAAACCAAGGTCGATAGAGATTTACTCTTTAGCATGGTATGTTTCACTGAATCGCGCTAAAATTTCCGTTTCATTTCATATCATATATACAGCTATGCGGCTATGCAACATAAATTGGCCTTATCCAAATAGGGCTGTAGAACATGATAGGATAAGAGGTCTGACCCCATAAACCGTTTTTAGCGTACCTAAAAAGAGTAAAGTGAGGCCTTGACAGTGATCAGGCAGGGCCGCGCATTATCAATTACGCTTGCAGTGGCCATTATTCTTACTCTCATTATATACGTCGTCATTTTCGAGCAAGCGGGTAATAGAGTATTTGGGGTCAGCGACATCTATGGGCCCCTTTCTTACGCGCCTGCCTTAGGCATTATCGGAACGATTATAATGCTTCTGTCGCTGATGGCGACGTTCTACGCGGTCCTTAGCGAGAACTTCAGTAATAGGTGGACGGCCTTCATTATAGTAACATCAACCCTAGCTATCATTAGCGTCAGGTTCCTGGTCCCTGACCTTGCGGATAGGTATTACATAACTGACTTCGAGGACTCCTTTAGTCACATGTTCCGTGCCATGTATATAGCGGAGTACGGCCACTTAACTCCATGGCCTGACTTCATGTGGTTCAACAGGTCCCTCTGGTTCACGCTGGCTGAGGCGATACTTGTCCTCTGGGGCCACCCCGCCTGGTTTAAGGACCCGCCGTTCTACTTCGTGATTAAGTGGATCCCAGAGCTTATGTCCCTTCTCATGGCCCCCGCGACCTACCTGCTGGCGAGGTCTCTGGGCCTCAGCAGGAAAGCCGCGGCGACGGCGATACCCCTTTCCATAATTCTGTGGTCCGACATCCCAGAGTCCGTGTCTGATCACTATGGAACGGTGACCTTCACCATAGCGGCGGCCGCCTTTGTGCTGGCCTTAAGGGAGAGGGACAGGAGGTCCCTGGCTATGCTCCTCGTGGCGACGCTCGCGGCGGTTTACACTCACGAGCTCATAGCGGCCCTGGCGGGGGTGGCCTTTTTCGGGGGCGGGCTCCTCTACTTAATGTTCCCCGGCAAGTCGAACTCAAGGACGTTTACTGCTAAGGCGCTGCTGACCGTAACGGCTGCCTACCTAATAATGGGCGTCTACGACTCCTACGGCTTTGTTCAGCAGGGAATCCACTACTACTGGAGCTTAACCATAAGCACGCTGAGGAGGCTTACCTACCATGCCCCTCAGCTAATATACCAGGCCACCGTGAGGGCGATGCCTTCATATCACGCCGCCGTTGAAGTTAAGGCGGCGGCCCTCATCGCTGAGCTACTCATACCTTTTGCAATAGCAGCGGCGCTGAGCCTGAGGAGGCCAGAGCACAGGGCCCTCACGGGGGCTCTAGGCCTTTCAGGGCTCGTCGGGGCAGCCTTGACGTTAGGCCTCGGCGCTGTCGGCTGGGCCGACAGGGTGCCGCTGATGTTCATAGGTGTCCTTGCAGTAATACTTGCGTCCCTAGTTGAAGTCAAGTCACACAGGAAGGCCGCCGTCGCAGCGGCCCTGGCCTCAGTCATAGTATTAACGCCTTTATGTCTTTACGCTTCCTTCGTTGGGTACCCTGCTGTTGCATTCCCCGAGGTCGGGTGGGACCTGGGGATTTGGTGGATAGTCACAAGTAACGGGAGACCGGCGTTGACCTCTAACTTCACTGCAGCGGTGCCTGGCGAGCTGGCGCCTGATGCAGTAGTAGCCTACCCGCTGCCACCTCTACCAGCAGGGGAGTGGTGCAACGAAACCCTCAGCGAGGGCTGGTTCAAGCCTGGCTACATGGGGTTCTACTATCAGCCTTACTCTGTTTACTCCGCATACTCCTCCTGCAGCGATTACCCGATGCTATACTCAAACGTCCTTCTGGCAAAATACAATAACAGCGTCGTGGTGAACGCCCCAGTGGGGTTCCTAGCCCTGATGAGGTAAACTTATTTTCTTACACTACGTCCAAAGGGCAGGGCCAGGAACCTGTGAGGATAGTGATTGCCAGGAGGGACTCTCTGACTCACATGGATGGCGTCACAAGGTTCGCAGCGACCCTAGCTAAGGGCCTGGCCATCCTCGGCCACAGGGTAGCGCTGATGAGCTGGGGCCTGCTGGACGCGCCGAAGGGCTACAGAGACTTTAACGACTACCTTAAGAGAGTGTATGGTATAGATTCTATCGAAGTTTTAACCATACGAGGCCGCGTAAGCTCTCACCCAGAGCCGCGGGTATCCATCGACTGGCTCCTCAGGGGGAGCAGGGTTCTCAGGGAGTGGGATGCCGACGCCATTATAATTAGCGGCGTTGTCCCCTTAACCTTTAGGCCAAGGGTAGCTGTGCTTCATAGCGTGACGAGGCTTCAATCCAGTGTCATGAGATGGCTTTATAGGCAGCTTTACAAATCTTACGACGTTGTAGTGTGCGTCTCCAAAAAGCTCAGCTCAGAGGCGTTATCAGTTGGCATTAGGTGTGACAGGGTGATCTACAACCCCGTTGACCTGAAGCCCTTTAGGCCAAGGGATGAGAGGGAGCCGCTGGTCGTCCATATAGGGACCAGGAGTGAGAAGAACGTCAACATAAGTCTTCGTGCAGTTAAAATTCTGAGGGACAGGGGCTATAACTTAAGGTTGGCAATAATAAGTCCTGATGCCTCAAACACTGTAAAGAGCCTCCTGGGCGAAGTGCCCGAGTGGGTACTGCCTCTTGACAATGGCAGTGATGAGGAAGTAAAGGCCGACGTGCTTTCGAGGTCAAGGGCCCTGTTGCTGCCGTCAAGCTATGAGACCTTCTCTTATGTCGCCGTTGAGGCCATGGCGAGCGGAACGCCTCCCGTGGTCTCCGAGGCTGTTCCTGAAGAAGTAGTTATAGATGGCGTCAACGGGCTAAGGATCCCAGAGCTGAGGCCTGAGGCCTTCGCGGAGGCCCTGGCGAGGCTCGTTAATGACGAGGACCTCTGGAAGAGGCTTAGCGAGGCAGGGCCTAGGTGGGCCAAGCGGTACGATTACATAGCTGTGGCTAAGGAGTACGAGGCCCTACTCCACGAACTTATTAATAAAGACTAACTTAGTCGCCACCGCGTAAGGCGACTAAACCTTGCCGGCAGCATATAGCGACAGCAGCTTATCGATGACCTGGTTCCACGTGTACACCCCGTCCCTTCCTTTAAGGCCCAGCTTATAAGCTAAGCCGCTGTCACTATATATTGCGACTATAGCTTCAGATCTGGCACTTTTATGTTGTCTGTCTGGTAACGCCTTCCGACATACTCTCGAAAGTTATTTCCTTAAGCCGGGCCTACTATGTGACAACAAATTAATCG
>NZ_JBMFJI010000052.1:0-3738 GCF_049973875.1 Acidilobus sp. | reverse complement strand
GCCTTAGACCCGTTACCCCTACCCCTCGCTGGGGGTTGCCCCCTGCCCCCAGCCCCCTGGGACTCGGGGGTATGCAGCAGGGGCGCGGGGACACGCAGGCGCAGCGGAGCCCCTCTCGGGGCATCCCCACGCCAAGCGACCATGACCTTCCAGGGCTTAAAAGGCCTCACCCCGCCCTGGAAGGGGCGAGGCTTGCCGTTCCTTTTGTCAACATACTCATGATAAACGCTGGCAAGATAAGGAAGGCCGCCAGGCTGCTCGAGGTCGGGGCGGTCTACATAAACGACTACCCGAAGCACGGCATAGGCTACTACCCCTTCGGCGGCATGAAGGACTCCGGCATAGGGAGGGAGGGCATAGGGTACACGATAGACTTCGTCACGGCGTACAAGTCCATAGTATATAACTACAGGGGCAAGGGGGTCTGGGACTACCTGTGAGTGAAGGCCCCCTTCCTTTTTATATTTCAGGCCCACTGAACTCCCAGAGCCGAGTTGGAGCTTAAGCTAAACCGGCTGTACAGGAGCTGCGAAGCTAAGGGCCTGCCGCTCAGGTTTAACGGCCAGAGGGCCGCCATAAGGTGCTCAAGGACCTTTTACCCCCTCGGCGACGCCATCAGTGAGGGGACGTACTGCAGGATCTGGGCCGTCGACAGGGACCTCTGCGGCCCCCAGTTCTCCTCCAGGCCTGAGCTCGTAGAGTTCGAGCTCGCTAGCGCGAAGACGAAAGCTGTGGCCGAGCTTAAAGACGTTGAGCTAGGCCAGGGGAGGTCCCTCATAATGCCGAGGAGGGGCTGGTACGACATCAAGGTAAGGTACGCTGAGGAGTACAGGTGGGACCAGAGGCTCAATGAGGAGCTGCTTCAGGAGCTAATAAACAAAGGTTACGTGAGCGAAGTCCCTGCGGCCTCGCCTCCAAGGGAGCTTGAGGAGCTGCTCGACCTGGAAGCCATAGATGCAAGGGCCGCCGAGGGCATGATGATAGGGGGCGCCGTGGGCGACGCCCTGGGCTACCCCGCAGAGTCCATGAGCCATGAGGAGAGGGCCAGAAAGTATGGGTACATAGAGGGTTTCATATCAAACGAAAGGACGAGGGGCGCCCGAGGGGTCGTCTCGGACGACACTCAGATGAGCTTTGACACGCTGATAGTGCTCCTCGCCAATGGGTATCTAGACCTTGAGGACCTGGCCTCCATATTCTCAAGCCACAGGCTCTTCGGCATAGGGGGCACCGTTAAAGTCTTCCTGAGGAACTACAAGGAAAAGGGGATGCCGTGGTACCTCTCTGGCATCAAGTCACTGGGCAACGGGGCGATCATGAGGGTTCACCCCCTCCTCATAGCCCACGCCAGGGGGATTAACGATAATTTGAGTGGGCTCTTTGCTGACGCCGTCCTTGCCACAATAATGACCCACAGGGGACCGCTGCAGGTAGGGCTCTCCCTGGCGTTCCTGACGTTCATAACTAGGATGGCTAGGCCAGTCAAAGTGGACCCGGAAGAGGAGCTGGGCGCGTTCTCCAAGGTAATGAGGGCCGTGGCGGGCCCGGCGCCTGTTCAGACCAAGAGGGCCAGCAGGGTTCCCTTTGACCCAGGCAACACGGCCGACGAGTACATAGTTAACGCCGTTGAGTGGGGGCTGGAGCATAATGTGAAGGTTGAGCACATGGCCTCTGAAAGGCTAGCCGGCTCAGGAGGGCACGTCCTTGAGACGGTGCCCCTGGCGCTTTTCATATCGCTCAAGTACGCCGATGACCCCCTCAGGGCCGTCCTAGAGGCCGCCAACAAGACCCATGACAATGACAGCATAGCCTCTATGGTGGGGGCAGTCATGGGCGCCAGGCACGGTGTTAAGCCCTTTTTGGGGCTGGCCTCAAGGCTGTGCGGCTGCCTGAGGGAGCGCGACCAGGGCACCATCCAGAGGCTCGTTAGGGAGACCGTCTGCTTCGTCAATAGAAGGGGGAACGCCAGGCATCACAGGTAGCCGCCTGTCATAACTCGAAGCCACGGCTTCAACTTCTGAAAAGGGCGTAGCAAAAAGCTATAAGGTAAAAACCTTTACAACGTTTACCCTAAAGGCTGGGCTTATCATGAGCTGCCGCTGTAGTAGACCTCTATCGCCCTGGCCAGGGTCGCCGCCGCCTGTTGGAGTGCCTGCTCCGCGCTGGGCGTTGCGCCCACTATGTAGTTTAAGAGGTACTCGCCGACCTGGCTGTTCACTGACGACGTTATGGCAGGGAAGTAAGGCGCCACGTAGGCCGTCTTACCCGCGGCCGCGAAGGCCGCCTGGGCCCACTGCCTCAGGTATGCCGGTATGGACGTGTTCGATATTATCATCTGATAGGCCTGCCTGCTTGACGGGAACACGAACGTCCTGAGGAACGCCTCGACCTGGAACTGCGGGGACTCGACAAGCTGGAGGAACTCAAGGGCTAGCTGCTTGTGCTGCGAGTACCTGTTCACCCCTATGTACGTCAGCCCTATCCTTATCGAGTCCCCTGGCAGCGGGGCGACCCCAACAACGCTCGCGTTGGACTTGTTCGCTATGCTTGGCAGCTGGCCCAGGTAGCCCGCTATCGCTGGCGCCTGGCCGCTGAGCATCAGTGGCAGAGAGTTGTAGAATGTGACCTGGAGCTGGGTGGGCGGCGGCATGTAGCTTACCAGCTCCTTGAGGGTCTCCAGCGCCTGGACCCCGGCCGAGGTGTTTATCGCCGGCGGCGGGAAGCCGTGGCCCCACCAGCTCGGCACGCACCCCATGAACATGGTGCCAAAGCCTGTCATTCCGAACGGGTTTCCGCAGTTGAGGCTCGAGTTCCTGACGTAGTACCACCCGAAGACGGCCATGAAGGAGTTCGCCGGCAGGCCGGCCTGGTCGGTGTACAGCAGCACCCCGTACTTTGTTATGTTGTGGCTTACGAAGAACTGGTCTACGTCAAGTACCGTGCTCCAGTTGCCCCAGGTCTCCGGGCTCAGCTGCACGTGGTACTCGTTGTAGAACTCCTGCTGCAGGGTTGCGTTGTTGAAATACCTGGCGTTGTAAAGTATAACTATGCCGTCGGTCTGTATGGGCACGCCTACCCACGTAGTGTTGCCGGTCAGGGGGTTGTAGTAGAAGCCTGCAGCGTGCAGGTCAGGCGGAAGTATGTCGCTCTCGTTTATGATGGAGGAGTTCAGGGGCAGCAGGTAGGGCGCCACCTGGCCCACGGTGGTCGTCGTGTATGTTACGACGTCGTACTCCGGGCTCTTGGCCTCAAGCACTGAGAGCTCGTTCGATATGTACTGGCTGTAGGGGAATGTGACCACGTTTACCTTGACGCCGGGGTGCTCCTGCTCAAACACGCTGGCCGCCAGCTCGAGCAGTGGCTGGGCCGGGGCGCCGCTGTAGGTGACCACCGTCAGGGTAACAGGCCTCCTGGTAGCCCTGGCCGCGTAGTAGGCGCCTATGGCCGCCACAACCACAACTACTACAATGATTACCCCTAGGACAGCCCTTGAGACCGAGGCCCTGCTCAGGTCAACCACCAATTTAAAGTTGTACCCTTCTATTTAAAGGTTACCTACCGAACCTACATAAATGGCTGTTCTCTATATAGGTTCAGTGACGCCTCAGGGCCCTACAACTTTTATTTTCCTTTCAGCCAGGGAAAGTCGGTGATAGTTTGAACTCCCTGAGCAGGGCGGCCCTCGCGGCAGTTGTAATTATTGTGGTGATAGTAGCAGCACTAGGAGCCTTCCTATAC
>NZ_JBMFJI010000051.1:0-3843 GCF_049973875.1 Acidilobus sp. | reverse complement strand
GTAATATATAAGTGCGATAAGCAGGCCGTGAACCATATATTGGAAGGGCCGAAACTGCCGATATATGCTTATGCGCAGAGGAACACTGGCTTCACGGGCGCCATTAACCAGGGCCTCGAGCTTGCAAGCGGCGACATAGTCGTGTTCATAGACGATGATGTGATCTTGCCCATGGTGTTCCTAAAGAGGTATGAGGAGCTTTTTGAAAGATCATCAAGGAGGCTTGCTGGCTTTTGCAGCCGCGACCTGCCCTATGAAAGGGGTAAGGGATTAGTGAGGGGCCCTGACGATAGGCTTCTCGTAAGAATATACAGGAAGTTCTACGTAGGCCACCTAGTTAAGCCCCACCCAGGCCTTGAGGCCTTTAAGAAGGGCGTGTTCATTGACGTCAAGGGCAACGTAAGGCACGGTCCCTGTATACCTAATGGCACTTGCATTTCCCTGCCGTTCAGGGGGGCGAACATGGCCTTCTGGAAAGAGGCGGTAGAGGGCCTTAGGCTCCCTGAGGACCCAGGCCTAGGTGCAGCAAGGGGCAATGAACAGCTACTTGGGGTGATGCTTGCCTCAAGGGGGTACCTCTACGCTTACGTTCCAAACAACCCGGTGCTTCACCTTTATCATCCAAGTCTATCCAGGTCCCCAAGGGACCTCAGGGAGGCCACGCTAATGAGGCGTTACATTCTGGAGGCCCTCAGCAGGCTAAACGGAAGAGAGGAAGTTAAGTAGCTTTGAGGCCTGCTCGTCCCACGTAGGGAGCTTCGCCCTGCCTGAGAAGGGCCCTCTGGCTCTCTCAGCAAGTGTTGCAACCGTTTCACCTAGGTCAGAGCCTGGGCTGACCAAAGCTAGCGGGTATCCCTCTAATGCAACAGCGGGAATGCCCTCAAGCGACTTGGGAGTTGCTACGAGAACCAGACCCGCAGAAAGGTAGTCTATAACCTTCATGTGAACACCAGTACCCGAGACATTAAGCGAGACAGCTACGTCAGCCGAGCACAGAAGGTCGTCAACGTCATTTACAAAGCCCACGTAGAGTACACTGTCGGAGAGCCAACCAGGCCTCATGTCGGAGCTTCCTGCAACAACGAAGATCACGCCATGCCTTTCCCTGCTGCCACTGCTAGAGGTCAACAGAGCTTTAAGCGCGTCCATGTTAGGGCCATATCTCAGGCTTCCGTGCATGACCGCGACCACTTCGCTCTCTCTTACTCCCCACAAGGAGAGTGAGGTTCTCAGTCTCCCCTTCCCTCTGCAGCTGACCCCCCTGAGGCCTGGCACCAGGACTAACTGTTTCTCAGTCTTAACCTTGTAGAGCCTCCAGGCCTTCTCAAGAACCTTATCACTAATCGCTATTATCGCATCTGCGCTCTTATACATGGCCTTCTCAAAAGGGGTTACTGATGCTATACACGCAAGGCTCTTGCACACTTCCGCTTCGTTGCCGTGACTGTCGTATACAAATTGCAATCCTGATAGCCTTGAGGCTAAGGGGGCCCACCTGTTGACTCCATATATGTGCTCAGCAATGATAACGTCGGAACCCTTAGCAGTCTCCGCTATGACTGCTAAAGAGCTCAGGCTGCCAACCCAGGCTGAGCCCTTCCCTGGCAGCGACCCTACGACTCTGAGCTCTGAGACCCACGCAAGCCTCTCCGGGTATCTAGCCTCCTGCGTGACTAGCCTGATCTCGGCCTTCCTCGCAACCATGGAGTACAGCTCATAGGTCCTAGCCTGCTGTCCTTTGCCTAGCATCGAGAGATCAGTATCATCAACCAAGGTTATTATCATTTAAACACCACCACATTTTGCGATGGATGCTTGCTAAAAAAAAGCTTGTGTGGCATTTTTAATCATCCCTATGGGTCTCAGCATTTCTACTCATAATCTATGCATGCGTTTCCTATGTAAAGTGTCAAGGGGAGATTAAGGAGGAAGCGGCGCTAACTATAGTAATGACGCCACATAGAGCTCACTTCTGTTTTAATAAGTTTGATTTATAACGTTGATGCGACATTACCGCTCTATTGGCAAAGTTAACCACTTACTTTAAGTAGCTTTGGAAACGAAAAGAGTGACAACCTCATAAACTGTTTTAATGAAATCCGTGGAAGGCATTACAGGACCCCGCGACGGAGGATCATTAATAACAATAACGCTTATGGTTACGGTTCTTCTTGCTCTAACCATATACATTTTGGTCTTTGTAATGATGGGCAACAGAGTGTTTCAGGTCAATGATATCTACGGTCTTTTTCCTATAAACTTGCCCTGGGCATCCTTAGAACCCTCGCAGTGGTTCTAGCCATAACTGTTGTACTCCACGTAGCTCTTAATGAGAGAACCTCAACCAAGTTGACCGCCCTCACACTCATAACGCCCACCTTAATAGTCATTGGCATCAGGTTCCTAGTTACTGATCTCGCAGACAGATACTACATAACAGACTTTGAGGACTCCTTCAATCACATGTACCGTTCCATGTATATAGCTGAGTACGGCTACCTGACCCCTTACCCTGACTTCATGTGGCTTAACAGGTCCTTTTGGTTTATCCTAGCTGAGGCAATACTTGTGCTTTGGGGCTACCTCACATAGTTTAAGGATCCACAGTTCTACTTCATAATTAAGTGAATACCTTGAGCTTTTGTCGCTTCTCATGATCCCTTCAGTTTGCCTTCCGGCCAGGTCTTTAGGTCTTGGCAAGAGAGCCGCGGCGCTCCCAGTACCTTCTCCATAGTTATTTGGCCTGAGATCCCTGAGTCCATGTCTGAGCACTATAGGATGATAACCTTCACCATAACCATGCCACTTTAGTGTTAGCCCTGAGGGAGAGAGACAGGAAGCCGTTGATCCTTCTTCTCATAGCTACGCTGGCAGCCATCTACACTCACAGACTCATAGCCGCGCTATTATGCATGAACTTCTTTGGAGGAAAAATCCTTAGCAAGATGTTTTAAGGCAGTTTAGGTCCAGAACCTTTACGGTTTTAAGCACTGCTCACTTCGGTGGCAACCCACTTTATAATGGGAGTTTACGTCTCCTATGGCTTTGTTAAGCAGGATATCCACTATACTGGAACCTGACCTCATCCTACCTGTGTTAATAGATGCATTTATCTTTTTTATGCTCCATTAGCAGTTAGTGTAGCTGTATTTAGGTTTAGGCATCCTAATGAGAACAGGCCATTTAAAATTTCATTATATAAAATTTTATCGCCAATTGCATTTATTATAGGGGGACTCCTCATATATTGGTCAGGTTGGAGCGCTATTTCAATAACTGGTGCATCAGTTTTATTTGGATTGATTTTCTTGATATATTGTCATAAGAATGAAAAATTAAAGAAGCAAGATTTTATACCAGGTGGATGGTTACAAAAAGAACGTCAAGCCTTCCCCTTTCTAGGAACGGGGTAAAGCTTTTAAATTATGAAATGTGTTAAGGTAATGTGAAAACAATAAGGTGTGTGGGGAAGCCCATAACGGGCATACTAAGTATGTTAGGTGTCCCTACACAGATACATATCCTCGAATCCCTTGGACCTGGGGGTGGAGGGCAACTCCTGTTGAGGGATAGGGGTAACGGGCTGAAGATCTAGCGTGGTCTATTGCTAAACGAGTTGAGCGGGGTTGGTGTTAAACGCACTCACTAGCTATGAGGGGATGAAAATGAGGGCGGTAAACCACAAACCTATGATCTCCCTAAGGGAACCCATGCTCTTTAAAGAGGGGAGGAGTTTGCGACTTACTGCTGGGCTTGATGAGTAGTTGAGAGCTTAGTCCCTACGCTTGATCATGATTAAAGATTAAGATGATTGAAATGAAAGTAAGAGCAAATAGTATCAAG
>NZ_JBMFJI010000050.1:0-3947 GCF_049973875.1 Acidilobus sp. | reverse complement strand
GTGTTGGGCTCAGATTTTGATTTAAGGGGCGAGCCCTATTTCACGAGTTCACCTATATAGACCTTAGAGACCTTTTAGTAAAACTTACTTATCTACATGATCACGCTGATTCACTGCTGAAGTGGGGACTTGAAAATAGAAGGGAGGCTCTACAGAGATCCCGCGCTAATGAGGAAGAGATGCGTAAACTGGTGGGTTTCCTCATCAGTAGCCTTACCTAAAGCCATTGATTCATTAAAATGACCTCAACATAGAATCCTTACTGACTCACAAGGACCGAGTAGTTCACCTATTGAACATGCTTTACCGCCTGGCTTAAGCCGATGAAGTTATAATGTCGTGAGACTTATTATGAATAAAATGTAATGTGACTCTTTGTATTTCCTTCCATCGCTCTGTTACTAAATACAGCTTTTCAGCTCAAATAAGTTTAGCATATAACTCCCTTAAGTTGATACCATTAAAAGATTATACTACTATCTCCTTAATGACTTTAGACTTTATTGCGCTTTGGCCTATATAATTAAGTAGCTTTAAAATTCTAAAAAATTCTAACAGTTCATTTGAACATAACTTTGACAACTCTTCTAGTTCAACTTGCCCTTACTTTAAATTACCACAACTTAACAAGCTAAAGCTTTGGTCTCGCAAGCTTAATAAGACAGGAACCCTTAGATAAGCTACGCCTTATGTTTATTATGTCATTATATTAAGTATCTGACCGGTTATAGCTTACTAGCCTAATAGCCTATAAGCTGCCCAAGGTTTAGTAATACTAACACCTATAGATATAGATTATATAGATTAATAGAACTCGCTATTTAAATTAAAGATAACACGAGGCAAGCCTAAGCCTCACCCCTGAGCCTTACCCTTACTGCCTCAAGCGCCTTCCTGAGGCGTAAGGGGGTATCGGAGCCGCGAGGGGCTACCCCGTCTATGAAGGTAAACATGTAGGGGAGCGTCGTGTACATCAGTGACAGTACTTCGTGCTTAACTAACGAAGCAGCGCTCCTTTTCCGCAACAGTGCCGAGTTAACCAGGCCACAGCGAAGAAACCCGAGAAGCTCGGAGGGCCGCAACACTAAGCTTTGCGAGAGACCCCTGGCAAGCCGCGTTGGAAGATACAGGGCCTCCAACCTATCGTAGGTTGCAAAGAATTCATAGTCGTTACACTTACACCCTTCCGGGAGCTCTCCAGCCTCGCGGCTGAGCAACCTGTTTACCTTCAGAAGCCACATCATCCTTTCAACTAGCCTTGTGTCATCAATATGAGAGTCCTCAGCCTTGCCGTTTCACACGCGTAAACTATAAGCACCTCGTCAGGCTGCCCCCTCTACAGTTTAAGTGATGAGAGGTAACCCCTAAGCTCAGACCTGCAGAGCGTGACGACGACAACGGAAATCCTGGTCATGGCATCTCCACCTTGACGCAGTCAGTAAAGCCTAGGGACGCCAAAACTTCGCTGGAAATTATGCCTACCAACACCTTTGAGCCCCCTGGCAACAGATGTAGGGTTTAATGTTAGTCGACTCGACATTTGTGACGACCCAGTTAAATCCTAGCCTGTTGGCAGTTGAGATAAGTATAGAGAATACCACATGGCTACTGTTGGCTCCAACCTCCTTAACCGGATCCACGAGCCCGTTAACCATATACTTAAACATTAAGTCATAGTTGTTGAGCAGAGGGTCATACCGATATATACCCTTCGTATGGGCTGTCGCGTAAATTATGGGGGTCGCGACGAGAAGGTAAGGCCTCCGCCTTATGTAAGAAATCGACGTGAACTCGCTATATTTAAGCCCGTTACCTCTATTTAAGTCGACGACGTTTCTTACAGATCTAGAGACCGCGCTAAGGGTTTCTCTCACGTAACGCCTGGCATCGCCCAGCAGGTGCTCTCCATATGGTCTTGATGATAAAGGCCTTCTGAACAGCGCTGGCACATGAAAGTCAAAGCTTATTCTTGTGAAGAACTCCAAGTCCTCTGCAATGTTGAGGTCCCTCCAGCCTTCTCTGTCAATCGCGTAGTCTCTCCTTACGAGATAGTGCAACGGCCTTGGGCTTCCAGTGGCAACCCCCCACTCGTAGGCCGCATGGAAGTTCCTGTTGTATTCGTCATCAAGGTCAAAGTAGGCGGCGTACGAGCCTTCTGGGCACATTTTAAGCGCGTAGTCCCTGCCCTTTCCACGTGAGGAGCCTGGCAGGCGGTACACTCTTAGGTTGTAATCCTTGACTATCTCCAGGAGCTTCTCATAGGTGCCATCTCTTGAGCCTCCGTCAACAACTACTATCTCGGCGTCAGGCCTGTAGACGCTCTTTATTGAGTCCTCAACAGTTTCAGCAGAGTTCAGCACCGTGCCGTAGAGGCAGAGCCTTAGAGGTGCCACTTCAATCACCAAAAGCTTTTAAATTTCCTGTTAGCTTGTTAAAGCCTAGGTATAAATAAATTAAAGTTAAGGCCCCAGTCTTATAGGTGACAGTGTTGTGAACGTTTGCCTGCTGTTAGACGACACTGAGACACTGGGCGGCATCCAGCTAATGGCCCTTGATACCGTTGAGCCATTATTGAAGAGCGGCTTTCATGTGACGCTGGTCACAAGACAAATGGGCGACTGGTTCTTAAGGAGGCTTCTGACCATAGGGAGCGCGCGGGTAGCTCTAAGAAGGTTCATGCCAACCTCCACGGCTAACATAATAATGGACGCAGTCCAGGCCTTTCCCAATGGGTGTGAGCTAAGGTTTAACTTCCACGGCGACGTGCAGCCAGTGGACGCCGATATAATCTACTTTCACCAGTTCAACATAGACTACGGCTTCAGGAGCAGCGCTAAGGCTAGGTTAAAGCTCCTCCCTCAGTGGGAGGTCAGAAGCAGGTTCCTTGAAAAGATGAGGGAGAATGACAGGCTTTTCCTGGTGAACTCCACTTTCACGATGGCCGAAGCCAGGCACTTCTGGGGGATCACTAACGTTAAGGTTCTTCATCCTCCTGTTCACGTGGAGAGATACAGCGACTGGTCTAACGTGCCAAGGCCTAGAAGGGTAGTGACTGTCCACAGGCTGGATGACTACATGCTTAAGGTAATTAAGGAGGTTGCCTCTTCCCTTGACTATGAGTTCGTCGTTATGGGCTCTGTCAAAAACGCTAACTCACTTACGGAGCTTTCAAAGCTCCCGCGCAACGTCAAGGTTATCCCAAACGTAGATGAGCCGACTAAGAAGGTGTACCTTCAGACGTCACGGACCTACTTCAATGCTAACATGTTCGTGGAGGGCTTCGGAATAGCAGTTGTTGAGGGCATGGCTGCCGGAGCCCTGCCTGTCGTCAGGAGGGTTGGGGGGCAATTAGACTATGCACCTGAGGAGTTCATGTTCAACAACGTTGATGATGCCATAGATAAGGTTGAAAGGGCCGTTGAGTCCTGGGATTATGAGAAGGCAAGCCTGATGAAAAATATCGCACAGCGGTTCTCGCTTAATGCGTACGCTGACAAATTGATCAATATAGTTACTAAGATCGTTTGACCTAGCCTACAATTGAATAAGGACCTGTTAAGGGAGGCCTACGCACGCCTTAAACCTCCTCATGAAGTCATCAAACCTGAAGCTGGCTGCGGTTCTCCTGGCGTTAAGGTAGAGCTCATCAGCAAAAGTTGGGTTATCAAGGAGCTGTGAGACTGCGGCCGCCACTGACTCGGGGCTCCTCTCCTCAATTATCAGGCTGTTATACCCATGCCTAGCGTAGGAGAGAGACTCCAGGTTCTTGATAATAACTACCGGCGTGCCGCAGGCCATGGCCCCAAGTGGAGGCAGGCCGAAGCTCTCAAAGTAACTTGTATAGACAAAGGCGTAGAGGTTCTCGTAGAACTTAGCTAAGGTTTCATCAGAAGAGCGGCCAAACTCTACGTAGGGGAACTTTGCATTATCGAGTCTAACTTTATCAT
>NZ_JBMFJI010000049.1:0-3959 GCF_049973875.1 Acidilobus sp. | reverse complement strand
GCGGGGGCATGGGGTACAGCGCCGGCCCCGTGGGGGACGTCAACTACCCGGCCTCCTCCCCCTGGGTCCTAGCGGTCGGAGGTACGACAACGTACCTGGACTTTTACCCCAACGGCAGCGTGAGCTCATATTACAGCACGGCCTGGTCGTCGGCCGGCTTCGTGCCGTACATGCAGAACGCGGGCGGCTCCACGGGCGGCTACAGCGCCTATGAGCCGATGCCGTGGTGGCAGGAGGGCGTGGTTCCTAGGCCTCCCCAGGGCTTCCCCTACGGCAGGGCAGTGCCCGACGTCTCTGCCAACGCTAACATATTCCCAGGCGTCTATGAGGTTACATACAATAACATGACTATAGTGGAGGGGGGCACCAGCGAGGCCTCGCCCCTGACGGCTGGCCTCCTGGCCCTGGTGGAGGGCTACGCGGGCCACGGGCTCGGCCTCATAGCGCCCACGCTGTACGCCATGTACAGGGCCTACCCGGCAGCCATAGATAGGGTCACCTTCGGCTATAGCATACCCTGGGCCGCGTCCAACGGCTACAACCTGGTCACGGGGCTCGGGGCGATAAACGCGGGCCAGCTGGCCTTCGCGTTGAGCAGCAGCGACATAATGGACAGGGTCAAGTCGCTGCTCCCGTCCCTCTCCGTTAAGGTAAACGTCACCGGCGCGCCGAGCGACCTGGAGCTGGTGCCTGGGAATAGGGTGACGGTCATCGCTAACATAACCTACCCTGACGGGGCCCCTGTGACGTTCGGCAGCTTCCAGGTGGCGCTGGAGACCACCCAGGGGGTCGGGCTCACGCAAGGCATGGCATTCAACGGCACCGTCTGGGAGGCGGAGGTGACGGTGCCGGCCAACGTCTCAGGCCCCACGCTGATAGTTGTGAGCGGCTCCTCGGGAGGCCTCAGGGGCGAGTCGTTCATCGAGGGCTTCATAGGCTACTTTGCGTCGTTCGCGTACCCCATCGCCGCGTACCCGTGGGACCCCTCCCTTGGGCTCCCGGTGGAGGCCAACCTGACGTACGTCAACGGGACTCCGGGGCCCCAGATAACCTATAACGTGTCGCTGCTGTACTATAATTATGTCACGAACTCCTACTCGGTTTACAACAGAACTATTGTCGTTCAGGGCAACTTCGCCCAGGGCGTGGTGGCCTTCAGAGCGCCTTATGGCTACGCGCTCATGGAGGCCAGGCCGCCGGCCTTCGGCCTGGTGCCTATGTTCTTCGGGGACAGCCTGCAGGACATGGTAGTCCTCGGCGAGAGCGCCATGATGCCAGGCATAGTTGAGCCGGGCCAGGAGATAGTCGTTATGGGCTACGTGCTGCCGCCCGTTGAGACCATGTTCTTCACCTCCTACAGCACGGGCCTGTCCCTCTTCGACACCATAGCGCTGGGCAGCAACGTCACAGTGACACTTGAGTACCTCAACGGGACCCCGGTGGCATCCTCCCAGGCGTTCTACGACCCGAGCCTGGGCTACTACCTGGGCGCCCTGAGGGTGCCGCAGCTGAGGCCGGGCCTCTACTGGGTCCTGCTCAACGCCTCCTACAACTCCACCACGCTGGGCGGCCTTGTGGAGGGCTACGGGGTTGACATGATATACGTGGGGCAGCCGCTCAACATCAGGGCCTGGGCCATGCCTAGTGAGCCGGCCGAGGGGCAGGAGGTGACCATTTACGCGAACGTCACCTACCAGAACGGCACCTTGGTTAGGTACGGCCTCTTCTCAGCTGTCCTGGTGCCCAAGGCGGACGGCAGCGCCTACTGGCAGCTCGACGGAGAGCTGCAGGCCACGGTGATGCTTTACTACAACTCCACACTTGGACTCTGGGTCGGCAGCGCTGTCATGCCGTCGCTCTACTCGCAGGGGAGCACGGGGCTCTCGGGCCTCTACCTCGGCGAGCCCTGGGCCGCCGTCATCACGGGGACCTCGTTTAACGGCATGCCGTCCAGGTCCGCGGTAAACGTAACTATAATGGAGACCAAGTACGCCTACTACGCCGACGAGACACTCGGGCCCGGCAGCTTCTACCCTTATGACGACCTCTTCTACAATGTTAACATAACTGGCTACAGCGGCCCCATTGAGGACTCCGTCTTCAACGGCACGGTCTACATAGTGGACAGCAACGTGACCCTGGTGAACGTGAGATCCCTGGGCAAGCTCTACTTGGTTAACAGCACCGCGAGGCTGATGGGGTCCCAGCTCAGCTACCTGGGCGTGAGGAGCGGCGTGGTGTACCTCTACGCCTCGGACGTGGTCGACAGGGTGAGCTCCAACGGCACCGTCAACTACGTGCTGCCCAGCAGGCTGATTAACATAATAGAGCTGAGCACCAACACGGCAATAGCCAACCTCAGCAGGCAGCTGAGGTCCATCTACTATTACCTGAGCTCCAGGATATCCAACCTCAACCAGACCGCTGAGGACCTCAGCCTCTCGCTGAGGTACCTGAACAGCTCCGTGTCGCAGTTGAGCGGTGAAGTCGCCAGGCAGTCTGAGGAGCTGAGCTCCAACGTCACCCAGCTAAACTCCCAGCTCCACTTCCTTGGCCAGGAGGTCAACACTACGAGCTCCACGGCCCTTGAGGCGCAGGCCAGCTCCCAGAAGGCCCTGAGGGAGGCAGGCCTTTACCTGGATGCCGTGGCGATCAGCGCGGCCTCAATTATCATTTCAGCGGTGGCGCTGGTAAATACGACAAGAAAAAGCAAGAAGGGTTCGTAGCAGAGGAGCGGTCAGAGCCTCCTCGGCTCTAAGGGGGCGGCTATATAGTAAGGCGCGGGGGCTGCCGCCGCGGTAGTAGTTGTTTTTGTGTAGGCCTCCATGTCCTGGACCCACGCCGCGGCGGCCTGCTGAAGCGCCTGGGAGGCGTTTGTTATCTGCCCCTCCAGGTAGCCTAGCACCTCCTTCTCAAGGGCCGGCTCAAGGGCCGTGGTGCTTATCGAGACCGCAGGTATGGCGGCGTAGGCGTGCTCCGCCGCGTAGTAGGTGGCGTTTATCCACTCCCTCTCATAGGCTGGGAGCGAGGTGTTCTCGAGCAGCATGTGGTACGCCTCCTTTGATATCGGGAAGTTGGTCATGTTGTAGAACGAGGCCACCTGCAGCTGCGGGCTTGCTATAAAGCTCAGGAACTCCAGCGCAGCGGCCTTGTGCTGCGAGTACTTGCTTACGCCGAAGAAAGTGGCGCCGCCGAGGGCGTAGCCTCCAGGCGCCGGGGCGAGCCTTATCTCTGACAGGTTGTTCTTGTTGGTGAAGTAAGAGAGCTGTATCGCGAACATGAAGCCTCCTGGGGCGTACCCGGGCTCCTCCAGCAGGGGCACTATGTTATCATAGGACACCAGGAGCTGGGTGGGCGGCGGCATGTAGCTTACCAGCTGCTTCTGGACCTCAAGGGCCTCAACGCCCGCGGTGCTGTTGAACGCCGGCGGCGGGAAGCCGTGGCCCCACCAGCTCGGCACGCACCCCATGAATAGGTCGCCGTAGAGGGGCATAATGCCCATTACGTTGCCGCAGCTCAGGCTGCTGTTGTGCATGTAGTACCACTCGAAGACGAGGGCGTACGCCTCATAAAGGTCCAGGTCGCCCGGCTGGTCCCAGAGCAGTATGCCGTACTTTGTTATGTTGTGGCTTACGAAGAACTGGTCTACGTCAAGTACCGTGCTCCAGTTGCGCCACGTCCATGGGTTGAGGCTGAAGCCGTACTCGTTGTAGAACTCCTGCTGCAGCGTGGCGTTGTCAAAGTAGTTGGCGTAGTAGGCCAAAAGCATGACGCTGGTCCCCCTGGCCACGCCGTAGGTCACGTTATTTATCGTGCCTCCCAGGGCCTGGACAGGGTAGATCAGGTCCGACTCGTTTATGTAGGTTGAGTTGAGGGGCACCAGGTAGGGTATGAACTCCATGGCGTTGGCTGGCGTGTAGGTTATGATGTCGTACTTGCTCTCCCCGGCCTCCAGCTCC
>NZ_JBMFJI010000048.1:0-4065 GCF_049973875.1 Acidilobus sp. | reverse complement strand
CTTGAGGTCGAGAACGTAACGTCGTCGTGACGTCTCACGGCCCCTTTTACGTTTGCGCTGCCATGCTTACTAAAAGGGAGGCTTTAAAGGGCGGCAGGGGGCAGCCTTGGGCAACGATGAGGTCAACTACGCTTACGCCGCCGTTGTGATAGTGGTCTCAGTCCTAGGTGCGCTTGTAGTGCTGAGGTACCTGGGACCCCTTGGCCACCCCCTGCCCGAGCCCCCGTTTAACGTCAGCCTAGTTAACGTCAGCGGCGTAGGTGATAGGCTTTACGTTAACTTAACCATAAGCGACTGCCTAGTGAGGCCGTCGGGGGGCGAGGTCGAGGTCTACCTGGGCGACAGCCTGATGGGCTATGGCAGCTTCAACGCCACCTGCGGCCCCAACGTTGTCGTGTTCCCCCTCCAGCCCCGGCTGGTGGGCGCGGACGCCAGGTTCGTTGTAAACGTGTCTATAGGCGACAGGGGCTACGTGCTGTCCTACTTCGAGAGGCTGGTGACGGCCGCCATGTCGCTGAGGCCGCTTAACGTTACCTTCGAGGACGACGGCGAGTTCCTGTTCCTCAGCTACGTCTCCCCGTTCCCCCTGGAGGTCTCGGCCAGCCAGGTCACCTACATTAACTACAACACGTCTGTGCTTGTGCTCTCCGGGTGCAACACCACCAGGGCCCTGGCGCCGGCGGGCCAGGGGACGGTTAAGCTCCAGCTGCTGAACTGCAGCTATGAGGATCAGAGCGCCCTGAGGCCGGGGGACGTCTACCAGGTCAGGGCCCTGGCCAACGTCACCTACCTCTCGCCTTACGGCAACGTGACGCAGGGGGTGGGCCTCCTTGGTTACCAGGGCTAGGCTTTTGGCGGCCGTCGCCGCGTCCCTGATAATAGCCTCCCTCGGCGCTTTGGCGGCCATGCCGGCGGTGGTCGCTGACGCAAGGTACTACTACATAGGGGTCGGCCTTGTCTCAAGGGTTATAACGCCCACCTACTCCAAGGTAATAGTATACCCTCCCATGGCCGTCCCGGAGGTGCTCCTGGGGGCCTCGGCCGTCTACATAGCGTTCAACAGGAGGGCCAGGGCGGCCTACCTCGCGCTTGCGGCCCTCTCCTATTACTTCACCGCCGCCCTCGAGGTGGCCGAGGGCCTCAGGGGGCTCGGGGGGCTCACCATAAACTACGGCCCCTCGTCAGCCCTCGTGGTTCCCAGGGCCTCGGTCAGCCTCAACTACGCCTCCGTGGCCCTGCTCGCCGCGTCGGCCGGGGCCGCCATGGCCGCCTCTGCATGGGGCGAGGTAAGGAAGTTTATGGAGGCGGCCGAGGCCATGGCCAGGAGGAGGTTCGGCGTCGGCCTTGAGGAGCTCAGGAGGAGGAGCCCAGGGCTCGCCAGGGCCGTTGAGCTCTACTCGAGGTACTCGCCGGGCTACGGCGAGGGCAGGTCACACATATATGACGAGGGGGAGCCGATAAGGGAGGTGGCCGACAGGGAGGCCAGGAGGACCTTCGGGGTAGGCATAGACGAGCTGGAGAGGACGAAGCCGTGGGCCGCCAGGGAGATAATGAGGAGGGCCAGGTACATGAGGAGGCGCAGGGCATGAGGAGGGCGGCCCTGCTGCTGTTGGCGCTTGCGGTGCTCGCGGCCCTGGCGGTGGCGGAGGCGGACGTTACCTTTGTTTACAGGGCGACCCTCAGCCTGGAGCCCGCGGCGAGCCCTGTAGTTTACAGGGCATCGGCGCCCGTGTGCGGGTTCGCCCCCAACATCTCCGTGCTCCACTACGGCGCCGCCCAGGACTCTAGCGGCTACGCCTTCACCCTCCTGGTCCCGGCCCAGCAGGGCTATGAGTACATTCTGCAGTGGCCCATAGCGGTGTTCACGGCGGCGGAGGGCGGCACGGCGACGGTAACCCTTGGAGGGGGCTCGACGACCATCAGCGTTCAGAGGGGGGCCACCTACCTCTTGTACCTGTTATCAGGCGCCCCGCTGCCTAACGTCAGCCTCTCAGGCAGCCTCGCCTTCACGCCATCCTCGGCCCAGGGGCTCAGCCTCGTCTACGGCCTGAGGACGACAATCTACCAGCCGCCCCAGGGGGCGGCGCTGAGCTTCGTCGACGGCCAGTCGCTCCAGACCACAGTGTACTACCAGGGCGACTACAACGGCACGCCGGACGGCGGGTGGCCCCAAGACCTGGGCCCCTCGGCGGCCGAGGCCCAGTACTGGGACCTGTGGTACGCCGGCTCAGCGGCCCAGCCGGTGATGGACATGACCGGGTACCTGCAGGAGCGCTATGGCCATCTTCAGTACGCCCCCTCGGCCGGGGCCGTCCTCTGGAGCTACAGCTACGTGGGCGGGCATAACATCACGGTGGCCGCGGTGATAACCTACAGCAACTCGAGCCTGGCCTCAGGCCCGGGCCACGGTGTCTACTTCTACCTCTTCCTGGCGCCGCAGGGAAATGTGACCAACCAGTCCATACCATACGTTTCCTCGGAGAGCCTGAGCCAGCGCCCTTCGCCCCTCATGGGCGACGTCATATACCCGGCCTCCAGGGGCCCCTACCTGGTGGTCCAGTTCGACCCGGCCTGGTACTACAGTTCCTCGTCGGCCACCGGCCCGGGCATCGGGGGCAGCAGCGGCCCCTGGAACGCCTGGGTCGTTAGCGTCACGGCCGCCGGCAAGGGGAAGGGCGCGAGGCTCAAGGTGAGCTTTGAGCCGAGCCCGAGCCCCAACCTGGGCTCACCCTGGAGCGGCTGGGACGGCGTCGGCTCCTGGAGCCCTGGGCCCTGGGTCCCCGGCCCCGGCGACTACGTACTGGTGTGCGTGACCTACGACCCGTCCAGCGGCTACGTGTACGGCAGGGCGGTGGACCTGAACTACCCCTTCTACAACTCCACCTTCAGCGAGTACGTGGGCAGCTACTTCAGCCCGCCGGCAACTGGGACCTACTACTTCGGCGTCGGCTCAGGCACGGGCAACCTCTACGCGGCGGACTGGGGCCTCGTGTGGGCCTGGGCGGGGCCTTAGAAGCCTTTTCGGGCCCCCGTGAATATATTGAAATACTCTAGTCGGCCTGCTACCCTGGGAGGACCCCTTGAAGCAGCTCATTGCAATTCCTGAAAGGTGCACCGGGTGCGGCAGGTGCGAGCTCGCCTGCAGCTTCGAGCACTTCAAGGTCTTCGACCCGGAGCTCTCGGCCATCCACGTGCTGAGGCTTGAGAGGGAGCCCCTGGACGCCCCGCTCTTCTGCATACAGTGCGGCCTCTGCGCCATGGACGGCGTGTGCCCCCATAACGCCATCTACAGGGACCCCAACACGTTCTCGGTGGTAATAGACAGGGCAAGGTGCGACGGCTGCGGGAGGTGCGTGGAGGTCTGCCCGTACGGAGTGATAACGATTGACCACATCGAGAAGAAGGCCTTGAAGTGCGACCTCTGCGGCGGGGACCCGCAGTGCGTCAAGGCGTGCCCCGAGAACGCCCTGGCGTACGTTGACGTCAACGAGGCCGCCTACTACAAGAGGTACTTCTTCGCCAAGCTGCAGGAGAAGTTCATGGTCCCCATAGTCCCCTACCCGGCCAGGGGCTCGAGCTGAGGGCCGCAGGGCCGCGCCCAGCAGTTAAGGTCTGTAGGCGGCAGCGACGCGGTCGGTCTCATCTAAGGCAGTGATTAGTTCGCCTCGCGCTAGCCCCTCTGCTGGAACGCCCTCCGGATAAGGACATCGGCCGGCCTGTACAGGTCGCCCTCCTTGGCGAGGAACGAGGCGTCCACGAGGTTCCTGATGAGCAGGGTCACCTGCTTGTCGTCGACCCTTGCCCCCTCCCTGGCCTCGAGGACCCTCAGCTCCTCCTCCCTGTCAAAGAGGTCCCTGGGGTTCCTCCTTCGGCCTGGGGTCGAACAGCAGGGTACCTCCCCAGTAACTGGGCACCTCCCCAGCTGATAAGGGCCGAGGGCATCAGCCCGTGGGGCGGAGGGCTAGGAAGGCCTGCGACTGCCAACGGGGCCGCCGCCGCCTCTGAGTCCCGGAGATGAACGTTCAGCAGGGCTGATTACTTGTGGGCTCCAGCTGAGCCCCGGTG
>NZ_JBMFJI010000047.1:0-4190 GCF_049973875.1 Acidilobus sp. | reverse complement strand
CATGTGGGCCGGCGTCAGGGCCCTTCACATATTGGACGCTGACGACTACGGGGCCCTGATGGAGGCGCTGCCTGCCGAGCTTCAGGGGATTGCGTCTCGGCTGTGGAGGGGGCTCGGGCTCCCCGTGCCTAACGGGTACCTGGATGACGCCAAGACCTAACGTGACTTGGCTGCCAGGCTTCCCCCGAGTGATGGGCTCCCCGCTAACTTTCAGAGGGGGCGGAGGCCTCGCGTGGGAAAGGTTTTATTTTTGATATGTAGCAACAGCGCAGGGTAAGCGGCTTGCCCTTCGAGTTCGAGAGGCTTGACATCCCAGACGTGGTTCTCGTGAAGCCAAAGGTCTTCAGGGACCGGAGGGGCTACTTCATGGAGACCTTCGCGGCGAGGGCTTTTGAGCAGGCCGGGGTCAAGTTCAGCGTTGTCCAGGAGAACCAGTCGTACTCAAGGAGGGGCGTGATCAGGGGGCTTCACTACCAGAGGGGGCAGTGGGCCCAGGCTAAGATAGTGAGGGCAGTCAAGGGCGAGATATACGACGTGGCCGTCGACATAAGGCCCTGGTCGCCCACCTTCGGGAGGCACGTGGCGGTGAGGCTGTCAGAGGACAACGGCTACGCCCTCTACATACCGAGGGGCTTCGCCCACGGCTTCCAGGTGCTCAGCGAGGACGCGGTGGTGGTCTACCTTGTTGATAACGACTACGCCCCGCAGGCCGAGGGAGGCATAAGGTGGGACGACCCGGACTTAGCCATCAGCTGGTCCATAAGCGGCCCTGTGCTCTCGGAGAAGGACTCCAGGTGGCCCACGCTGAGGGAGGCCCTGCGGGCGGGACTCATACCGTGAGGTGATAACATGGGGGAGAGGTACCTGGTGCTGGGAACCGGCCAGCTGGGCCACGAGCTGATAGGGCTGCTCATGGGCGAGAGGGAGAAGGGGAAGGAGGTGGTTTACACCTACCACAGCTCGGACCCCTTCGGCTTCGGCCAACAGCTTGACGTGATGAACTTCGAGCTGCTCGAGGACCTCATAATAAAGGCCTCCCCGGACGTCATAGTAAACGCAGTGGCCATGACAAACGTTGACGCTTGCGAGAGCGACAGGGCGAGGGCGCTGAAGGTGAACGCCGAGGCGGTGAGGCACGTGGCCAGGGCGGCGAGGGTGGCCGGCTCCTACCTGGTTCACGTGAGCACCGACTACGTCTTTGACGGGACCAAGGGGCTCTACAGGGAGGACGAGGAGCCGAACCCGGTAAACTACTACGGGCTCACGAAGCTCCTGGGGGAGGCCTACGCCCTCTCCTATGATGACTCCCTGGTGGTCAGGACCTCGGGGGTCTTCAGGGACAGGGGCTTCCCCTCCTTCGTGGTCAGGCAGCTCAGGCAGGGCAGTGAAGGCCTACGCGGGCTTCTACAGCCCAATATCTGCAAGGAAGCTGGCCGAGGCGATACTTGCGCTCGCCGACCTCAGGAGGATCGGGATCATAAACGTGGCCGGCGAGAGGGTCTCGAGGTACCAGCTCGCCGTCGAGGTCGCAAAGGCCTTCGGCCTCGACCCCTCCCTGGACATCTCGAGGGCCAGGGCCCTGCTAAACTTCGACTTCTACAGCCTGGGGGAGAGCATGAAGCACGTGGTGGTGTGATATGGAGGCTGTGGTTCTCCACGGCGGCCAGGGGACCAGGCTCAGGCCGCTGACCCACACGGGCCCGAAGCAGCTCATAAAGGTGGCTGGCAAGCCCGTCTCCCAGTGGGTCCTAGAGCAGGTGAGGGACGCGGGCATAAGGGACGTTATAGTTGTGCTGGGGGACAACAACCCCCAGAGGGTGGTTGAATATTACGGCGACGGCTCCTGGCTCGGCCTCAGGATAAGGTACCTCTACCAGGGGAGGGCGAGGGGGCTGGCGGACGCCGTCTACAGGGTTAAGAACCTGGTGGGCGACAGGTTCATAGTATACCTGGGCGACAACGTGGTTCCCTATGACCTTAAGAGGCTTGTCGACTTCAGGGGGTCAGCCTCAATACTGCTGGCCAGGGTGCCCAACCCGCAGAGGTTCGGCGTCGCGGTGCTCAAGGACAACAGGGTCGTCAGGGTGGTGGAGAAGCCGAGGGAGCCCATAAACGACCTCGCCCTGGTGGGGGTCTATGGCTTCACAAGGGAGGTCTTCGATGTCATAGAGGGGCTGGGGCCCAGCTGGAGGGGCGAGCTTGAGATAACCGACGCAATACAGGGACTCATAGACAGGGGCAGGGAGGTTACATATGACATTGTTGACGGCTGGTGGAAGGACACGGGGACGCCCGAGGACATACTTGAGGCCAACATGGTGCTACTGGACAGGCACGCGGCCAGGTCAATAAGGGGGGCCGTCTCGAGCTCCAGGATAGACGGCAGGGTCATAGTTGAGGACGGCGCCCAGGTGGTTAACAGCAGGGTAATAGGGCCGGCCTTCATAGGCAGGGGGTCGGTGGTCAGGGACTCCTACCTGGGGCCCTACACCATGGTTGGTGACTCCTGCACCGTCGAGGACTCGGAGGTCGAGAACTCGGTCATACTTGACGGGGCAAGCGTAGTGGGAGTGTCGCTGAGGGACTCAATAATAGGCCAGGGGTCCAGGGTGGTCAGGGGCGACGGGAAGCCTAAGGCCATGAGGTTAATAGTCGGCGAGAGCTCCGTGCTTGAGGTGTGAGGGTTGACTGAGACCGTCAGGGTAGCCGTGCTCGGGGGCGCCGGCTTCATCGGCTCCGCTGTAGTGAGGGAGCTCAACAGGAGGGGGATGAGGCCCCTCATGTTTGACCTGCTCACATACGCGGGGAGGCCTGAGAACCTCCAGGGGACTGACCACGATTTCGTCAGGGGCGACATAAGGGGGCCGGAGCTTCACGAGGCCCTCTCCAGGTTCAGGCCCGAGGTCATAATTAACCTGGCGGCCGAGACCCACGTGGACCGCTCCATATACTCGCCGCAGGACTTCGTGACGACCAACGTAATCGGGACCGTCAACGTGCTCGAGGCCGCCAGGAGGCTGGGGGCGAGGCTGCTACACGTGTCAACAGACGAGGTCTTCGGTGATGCCTCTGTGCACGGCTGCGCAGACGAGAGCTCGCCGCTCAGGCCCTCGTCGCCCTACAGCGCCTCAAAGGCCTCCGCGGAGCACTTCGTCTTCGCCTACGTCAGGACGTACGGTCTTGAAGCGCTTGTGGCGAGGCCTTCAAATAACTACGGGCCGAGGCAGCACCCGGAGAAGCTCATACCCAAGGCGATAATAAGGACGCTCCTCGGCCTTGAAATGCCCGTTTACGGCTCTGGGCTGCAGAGGAGGGACTGGATCTACGTCGAGGACACGGCGAGGCTGCTGGTAGACCTTGCCTTAAAGGGGGAGGCCGGGAGGGGCTACAACCTGCCCGGGGGGCACGTGGCGACAAACCTGGAGGTGCTAGGGCTCATAGGGAGGCACCTCGGAAGGGAGGTAAAGGTCAAGCACGTCGAGGACAGGCCAGGCCACGACGTTGAGTACTGCATGAGGCCGAGCCTCAGCTATGAGACCACGCCGCTCGAGGATGGCATCAGGAGAACAGTCGACTGGTACCTTGAGAACCAGGGCTGGTGGAGGCCTCTGCTGGAAGATAAGTTCTTCGCGAATGAGGTTCCGTGGAGGGCGGCAGCTGGGAAACGCTTGTGAGCGATGAGCGTGCCAGAGACGCCGTTCTTAAACGTTTATATATTTCTTGCACCTAACTTAAAATGAAAAGGGAACTTAATGGGCTCCAATACGCCAACCATTTCAGTCATAGTAACTGCTTACAACAGGAGACAGTACCTGCCATTCGCGCTCAGAAGCCTTGAAAGGCAGACGCTCCCCAGGGATAAGTTTGAGGTCATAGTTGTCAAGAACTTCGAGGACCCCACCAGCGACAGCATAATTCGCAGGAACGGCTGGAAGTTCGTCTACAGCGACGAGTCCCACCAGGGCAGGTTCCTCTTGGCAGGCCTGGAGGAGGCCAGGGGAGACGTAGTGACGTTCCTAGATGACGATGACATGTACAGGGAGGACAGGCTCGAGAAGGTCTACACTACTTTTAAATCTGATCCTGTCGTTGTTTATTTCTACAACTCACAAAAGTCTATTGATGAACGAGGGAACATCCTATATAATCAACAGGAACCCTCTGCTGCAGAAAAGCTTTATTTCGTAAAG
>NZ_JBMFJI010000046.1:0-4392 GCF_049973875.1 Acidilobus sp. | reverse complement strand
GACCCGTACCTCGTCATAGAGGGGGCCCTAATAGCCGCATACGCCATAGGCGCGGGCAAGGTGTACTTCTACATAAGGAGGGAGTACCCAGGGGCCATAGCTGCAGTGAGGAGGGCCGTGGAGGAGGTCAGGGAGGCCGGCTACCTGTCGCCCCCTCTGCCATCTGACATCGAGGTCCACGTGGGCAAGGGCTCCTACGTGGTGGGGGAGGAGACGGCCATGATAAACGCCATAATGGGCAGGAGGCCCGAGCCAATGCCGAGGCCTCCCTACCCAACGGAGAGGGGGCTGTTCGGCATGCCGACAGTAGTGAACAACGTTGAGACGCTCTCAAGCGTCCCCTGGATCATGGAGAACGGGGGCGAGGCGTACGCGGAGATGGGCTTCAGCAGGAGCAGGGGCACGAAGGTGCTCAGCCTCAGCTCAACGTTCTCGAGGCCTGGCCTCTACGAGGTTGAGTTCGGCGTCAGCCTGAGGGAGGTGGTCTACGACATGGGAGGGGGAGTGAGGTTCGGGAAGCTGAAGGGCGTGATGATCGGCGGCCCCTTGGCCTCCCTCATACCCCCCGAGGAGCTTGACGTGAGGCTTGGCGTGGAGGAGCTGAGGGCCATAGGGGCCAGCCTGGGCCACGGCAACGTGATAGCGTTCAGCGACGACACGAGCGTCGCCGACATGCTGCATGAAGTGCTGCTCTTCGCCTCCTTCGAGTCGTGCGGCAAGTGCTTCCCGTGCAGACTGGGCACGGCCAAGCTGGAGAGGATGTTCAGCAAGGGCTACCTGACTGAGGAGGAGGCCAGGGAGGCCCTTAGCATAGCTAACACCATGGCCGTGGCCAGCCTGTGCGGCCACGGGCAGGCCACGGGGCAGGCGGTGGCGGTCACGCTTAAGAAGTTCTGGAAGGAGATAGTGAGGTGATTAGCATGCCGGTTAGAGTGATAATCGACGGGAAGGAGGTCGTCCTGGAGAAGCCCACCACCATACTCAACGCTGCCAGGAGGGCTGGCATAGACATACCGTCGCTCTGCTACGACGAGAGGCTCTCGCCCTACGGCAGCTGCAGGCTGTGCCTCGTGGAGGTCAAGGGCGGGGGGCTCGTGACCGCCTGCACGACGTACGTGCAGGACGGCATGGAGGTCTCAACGGAGACCCCTGAGGTGGTCAAGCACAGGAAGGTCATACTGAGCATGCTGGCCGAGAGGCACCCCAGGGACGCCAGGGGCAGGCTGGCGGAGCTCTTCAAGAGGTACGGGGTTGAGCCGAGCGGCGAGGGGAAGCCCGAGCTAGTTGACGACAGCCACCCGCTCCTCCGCTTCGACTCCAGCAGGTGCGTCCTCTGCTACAGCTGCGTCAGGGTGTGCGACGAGTACATAGGGAGGCTCATATGGAGGACCATGTACAGGGGCCAGCAGGTCGTAGTGATACCGGAGACGGGCAAGTTCGGCACCAGCTCGTGCATAAGCTGCAGGGCATGCGTCGACGTCTGCCCCAGCGGGGCCATAGTTGACAAGGTGATGTCCTCATCCGTGCCGGATCGCTGGGGCGAGACCGCGTGCTCCATGTGCTCGCTCTCGTGCCCTGTAAGGGTCGGCTTCTCGGGCCCCAGGCCCGTCTACGTCGAGGGGGAGAGGGGGCAGCTCCCCTTCTCCGCCGAGTGCCTAAAGGGCAAGTACCACTGGGAGGACCTGGTCTACGTGCCCGAGAGGCCGGAGGGGCCCAGGGTCAGGTCAGACGGCCTGTGGTCCAAGGCCGGCTGGGACGACGCCCTGAGGGCCGTGGCCCAGGGCCTCAGGGAGGCGGTGAGCGAGGGAGGGCCCAGGTCGGTGGGCGTCATAGTGTCCTCCAGGCTGACGGCCGAGGCGTACTACCTGTCCCAGCTTCTGGCTAGGGCGGGCCTCGGGACCAATAACGTAGACACTGCCTCGACCCTCCTCCCGTCAACCGGGGAGTTAACGCCGATCGGGGGTCCCCTGCCGACGGCGCCCTTCAGCGCGGTCCAGGACGTGGACGTGATAGTTACCATAGGACAGGTCGAGGAGTACCACCCGGCCCTGGCCTCGGCCATAAGGAGGCAGTCGCTCCAGGGGTACTCGAGGCTGGTGGTCATATCTACCAAGGACGACAAGCTGTCGCGCTTCGCCGACATCTTCGTAGAGTCTGGCCAGGACTCCCTGCAGGCGGCCATAAGGGCGGTGGAGGCGTCTCTCGCAGAGGGTGGAAGGGTTGACGTTGCCGGGGCCTCAAGGTACCTCGCCGGGGCCGTGTCCTTGGCGCTGAGCCTCAGGTCGCTGGGAGGCTCGAGGGCGTCGAGGCAGGCCGGCGTCGACGAGGGGGTGGTGAGGGCCGCGGCCGAAGCGATAGCCTCGGCCAGGAGGCTTGTCATAGTCTCAGAGCTTGACGGCACGCCGGGGGTCGCCTCAGAGTCGCTCAGCCTGGCGGCCCTCTCAGGTGCCCTGAGCAGGGAGGGCTCGGGCTTCCTGCCGCTGCTCTCGTACTTCGACAACTACGAGGCCGTGGCCTTCGGCGTGAGCCCCTCGAGGCTGCCCGGGGGCCTGAGGCTCGACGAGGCCAGGGAGCTGGAGGCGGCCTGGAAGGCCAGCGTGCCGGGGGAGCCGGGCATGAGCTCAGCTGAGATGATAGAGGCCGCCAGGGACGGGAGGCTCAGGGCGCTGGTGGTCATAGGCTACGACCTGGCCTCCCCCTCGCCCATGAGGGAGTCGATACTTGAGGCCATGTCCAGGGTCCCGCTGGTCGTGTCCATATCGCCCACGGCCGGGGTCGGCGTGAGCTACGCCTCGAAGTTCCACCTGCCGCTGGCCTCTCACGTCGAGGAGGAGGGGGTCTACGTGTCAGCTGACGGCAGGCTGACGCTGGCCAGGGGCAACACCGTCATTAACAACGCCATGAGGGGCTGGGAGGTCGCCTCAAGGCTCCTGGAGGCCCTCGGCTACCGGAGGAGGTACTCGTCCTCCAGGGACGCCTGGGACGAGCTGAGGTCCCTGGTGAAGGAGCCGCTGCCCGACTACGACTCCATGGTCAGGGGGCCAGCCAAGGTAGACCTGAGGCGCATGGCGGCGTAAGCGCCTTCAGTTAAAAACCTGCGACGCCTACCATGACTGGGCACTGCGGTTGGGCAGCTGGGAAGACGACGAGTGCTACGAGTTCAGGAGGGAGCTCGACGAGCTCTTCGAGAGGGTGTACGGGGACGTAAAGGCGGGCAGGTACGACTTCCTCAGGAACGCCATAGACATAGACGTGGTCAAGAGCATATACGTGGACAGGCCCCACGAGGTCATAGTTATACCGGACATGGGCAAGCTCAACAGGAGGGCAGAGGTGCTCATATACATAGACCCCATGTCCCTGGCCGTCACAGGCACGAGGGGGGAGTGCAAGTACAACAGGGTGGCCGACCACAACAGGGTGAGCTTCTACAACAGCCTCCTCGAGTACCTGGACTACCTCTCGCAGAGGTCCGAGCTCCAGGTCAAGGGGGTTGGGCAGAGGACCAGGTCGGTGATGTCAATAGCCCTGGACAGGGTAAACTGACGTCTGACGTTTAAAGCCCTGGAATTCTGTAAGGAAGAGCTAATACACGTTCTAGCAGAAACGGCCAGATCAATATTACATTATTTAGGGCATTACATCGTTTTAACTTACTCGGAACCTGTGAACATTTTATAGGTAGCCACGCGGGGTGAGCCGTCGGGGGACCCACATGTCATCAGGTAAGGGGCTCCTGAGGAACGCCATAGGCTACAACGAGCTCCTGGGCCAGGCAATAGCCATGATAGCGCCCCTGGGCGCCGTTGCGGCTACCCTCACTGGCGCCGCTGTTGTCAACAGTTTCTGATAAGCCGTGAAGTTTATATCATTTGATATTATTTTATTTATCATTCACAGCCATCCCTTCACGGAAGTTTATAGGCTTCTCCATTACTATCATCATGTAGAAGAGGGCCCTACGGTGAACCCGAGGAGCAATGTGAGGGGAGGACGGGCTCGGTGAGGCCCCCCGCGTCGTGGCCGGGAGCTCTGCTCCCTAACCTAGGCATGGGGAGCCGGACAAGGGGCATGAGGACGAGGGGTTGAACACAAATTCATGAAACCTCAATGAAAGTCCGACCCCCAGTACGCCCTCGGCTCCCTCCCGCTGGCATATGTGAGCTACCCCGCCCTGAAGGGCGGGGCTTCCTGCTTCACAGCCCCGCCTTGCCCGTAGCTTTTCGCTACGGGTAGAGGGCGGAGCTCCACAGGCGCTGAGGGTGGCTCCCACCCCGCACGCCTCAGGATGTTAAGCGCGGCGTTGTAGTCCCTGTCGGCAGTCCAGCTGCACCTCGGGCACACGAAGACGCGGTCGCTGAGGGTCAGGTCTCCCCTCACGAGCCCGCACCT
>NZ_JBMFJI010000045.1:0-4556 GCF_049973875.1 Acidilobus sp. | reverse complement strand
CCAATCGCTATCTTACCTCCGAGGGGCACCACGTCAGTGACTATGTTTTTCCAGCCGTTCCTCCTAATTATCTCGTCGCTCTCCCTGTCCTCGAAGTTCTTGACAACTATTACCTCGAACCTGTCCCTTGGGGAGCGTCTGCCTTTCAAGGCTTCTGAGCGCGGATGGCAGGTACTGCCTCCTGTTATATGCTGTAACTATGACTGAAATTAGCGCGGTGCTGGAGCTCAAGGCTGCTGACCAGGTGTGGCTCTTCCTGACATATTTTTAACTTTTAAGTTATTGAGATGGCAGCCCTAGGCGTCCTGCAATCATAATTCAATCACAATTATCTAGCTGTTGCTGTAGTGGAGCCCTTTTAATTCCACACATCAGCCAACAGCAGGGCGACACTTGAGGATAGTGCACATGGTTCACAGCTACTGGCCCATAGTGGGCGGCGTGGAGAAGGTCATGAGAAGGGTAGCCGAGGGCATAGCACCAAGGGGCCACAAGATCCACGTGGTCACCTACAACAGGCTCAGGCCTGAAGGCGTCAGCCCGCTCCTGAGGGAAGAGACCATAAAGGGGTCACGTAATAAGGCTCGGGCCCTCGCTCAACTTGAGACTTGATGGCGTAATTTAAATCTAGGTACGACTAAACTAGACCATAGTTGGCGGTCTACATGGCCTGCGTGCTCATGCCCTCCTACGAGAGGCCCTCAATAGTTAGGCTTACCCTAAACTCCTGGGTTAATGCCAAGGACGTAGGGAAGGTAATAGTAGTTGCCGAGTCCTCCAGCCGGGAGGGCCTTAAGCTATACGAGGAGTACCTATCAGAATTTGGCTCTAAGGTTCATTACGTCCTAAACTTAGGAAAGCTGGGTTCTGTAAACGCTAGGAACCTGTTGCTTAAGATGGCGCTGGAAGCGGGATGTAGCCATGCGTTAATGGTAGATGACGATTACATCTTGCCAATGAGCTCGTTTGTGAAGATCATGATTAGGTACCTTGAAGAGATGCCTGAGGTAGGAGCCGTTGGAGGCCGGGTAGTCGTTACGAGGAGAAGGGCCGTGGATCCCGACTTCTTCCTGAACGCGCCCGTGCCCGTAGCCGACGCGCTGAGCAGGGCCACGGGTTACGTATTCCTTGACGTTAAGAACGGCCCCAGATTCGCTGAGTACCTGCCGCCCTTCTTTATGATAAGGGGCGAGCTGCTAGGAAAGGTATGGTACAGTCACGAATTTGAGGCTCCTACTGGGTTCAGGGAAGAGAGCGATATACAGGAGCAAATAAAGAGGCTTGGGTATAGGCTGTTACTGGAGCCAAGGGTCTTCGTATACCATTTAGCAATAGAGGAAGGCGGCAATAGACCCAAGATCAACATGACCGTGCGAATGTACTGGAAGAGCAGGAACAACACAAGGTTTATAAGTAAGTGGACGAGAAGTCCGCTACTTAAAAGTTGGTACCTACTGACGTCCACGCTCCTTCTTGCGACGTACAGGCCTCAGCACCTCCTGGCAATATTGAAGGGCATGAGGGATGGGTCGAGATGAGGATAGTACA
This sequence comes from Acidilobus sp., assembly GCF_049973875.1. Classification (NCBI taxonomy): domain Archaea; kingdom Thermoproteati; phylum Thermoproteota; class Thermoprotei; order Acidilobales; family Acidilobaceae; genus Acidilobus; species Acidilobus sp. The sequence goes on along the minus strand of NZ_JBMFJI010000045.1, from coordinate 3,008 downwards.
TGTCTTTCATTCGTACTTTCCTGCCAAGGGTGGAATGGAGAACGTAATTAAGGCCTTAGCCGAGGGCACGGCATCGAGGGGACACGAGGTCCACGTGGTCACAGGCGCTTACAGCGGCAGGCCGGCAGAGGAGGTCGTTAACGGGGTCCGCGTGCACAGGGTCAGGTCCCTGAGGCTTGGCTTCCCTGACCTGACTTACCCCCTGTGCGTGCCCAGGGGACTGCTGAGGTCTGCTGACGTGGTTCACGGGCACAGCCAGAACAGCCTCTTCACCGTTAAAGTCCTGGGGGAGGCGAAGGGCCTTGGCGCTAGGACCGCCATTCACTTCATGGCAGTTGACTCCCTGAGGGACCACCCTAACCCCCTCGTGAGGCTCCTGGGACCCCTTTATAGTGACAGGAACGTGAGGGCAGCGCTAAGGGCCAGCGACCTCAGGCTGGTCAAGAGCTACAGGGACATGGAGGTGCTGAGGACAAGATATGGGGTTGAAACCGTTTACGTGCCTGACGGCGTCAACGAGGGGCTTCTGGCAATGCTTAGCACGGCTGTGAAGGAAAAGGCGTTTGAGCTCAAGGCAGTGATCGTGGAGCCGGGAAGATCAGAGGCAGTACCTGGCGCTCGCTGAGAGGCTCGACGTGAGGGACAAGGTGCTCTTCACCGGCTACATGGACGAAGAGACAAAGGTGGGGGCCATAGATGCATCCCTGGCTTTCGTACTGCCGAGCATCAGCAACTACGCCGAGGCATTCTTCCTCGCAATAACTGAGGCCTGGGCCATGGCAAACCAGTTATAACCTCAGCGTTTGGCGAGTTGCCCTACAGGGTCAAGAACATGGTCAGCAGCCTCCTACTCCCCCTAGGGATTCAAGGGCTTTAGCTGAGGCGATATTGCTGTTGATCCGTGAGGGTTCACTATGCAGTAAGCTAGGACAGGAAGGGCGAAGGTCTGTGTTCACATGGAATAGCATTGTAAATGAACTGCTCAACATGTACTCCAAAGCTCTTAATAGCATGTAATTACCATGTACGTGCTACCTGCTTATGGCTAGGTACCCTATGTTTGTGTCAACTATAACTGTACTATTGCTGGCGAACTCCTGTGCTTGAGACTGTATGAGGGGGAAGTTAGGGCAGACGACATACGCGTAGTACACTGCCGCGCTGTAGTAATATTTTACGTATAGGCCCTGGTTGCACGTCTGGCACAGAACCTGAACACCAGTTGCCATAAAATGGTATTACTCCACTTATGTGTGCGTTTGGCGCTAGCTCCCCGATAAGTTCCGGCTCGTAGTCCCCGCTCTCAGTGACCATGTTAAGGATTGAGAAGCCTCCTCCATTGTCTGGCACAGCCAGCTGGGAATACCCCGTGTACTCAGTGTAAACGCCCAGGAGAATCATTATTGTCAGAACAATTACGCTTGTTGCCAACGCGGCCCTGCGGTGCCTTATAGTGGTTGGCAACAGAGATACGGTGACAGCTAATACACCCGTCAGCATTAATGGCACCCTGTAGGACCACCCAAAGCCGAAGGTGCGGGTATTGAGAGGCCCACTCCGATGAGGCTCGCCCCTCCTACGACTCCGAAGAGCAGCTTACCTTTCACGCTCCTTATCATGGCCAGGGATAATATAAAGGGCAGCAGAAGGTCAAGTATGAAGGTGTAGGCCTCTATCTTTAGGGAATTCTCGTAGGACAGGTAGGCATTGGCAGTTGACTCAGCTATCACCTGGGGGCCTTCGCAAAGAGTTTTTGGAGTATATTTATTACGACGATCCAGTAATAGTGAATGCACCTTTGGACAAAGCCGTAGGAGTCATATACACCCATGGCGAGCCCAGGCATCGACCTCGGCAAGGCTGTCGCAATCCTTGCGGGGAGGGCTAGGGGGCCCTTCTCAGGCTAGGCGAAGCTCGCAGGTCTCGAGGCTCCTTGACTTCCTCTCATCTGTTTAGCCTGCCGAGGGCCTCCAGAATATAACGCCTCATTAGCATGGCCTCCCTGAGGTCTCTCCAGCCTCCCCTGTCTATCGCGTAGTCCCTCCTCACCAGGTAGTGCAGAGGCCTTGGGCTTCCAGTTGCTATTTCCCAGTCAATCGACCTGTGGAAGTAGGTGTTGTACTCGTCGTCAAGGTCGAAGTAGGCCGTGTAGGAGCCCTCTGGCACCTCCTGAGCGTGTAGTCCCCCTCCCCCCGCATGATGAGCCTGGAAGCCTGTACACCCTCATGTTGTAATCCTTGACTATCTCAAGCAGCCTCTCATAGGTTCCGTCCCCTGAGCCCCAGTCAAACACAACCAGCTCCGCGTCTAGGCCTGTAGACGTTCCTCACCGAGGCCTCCACTGTGTTGACCGAGTTCAGCACGGTGCCGTAGAGGCAGAGGCCTTGAGACGCCACTGCAACCACCAAGGTTTTTTAAATCCATAATAAACTTGCTAAAGCCAGGTAGAAATAAATGCCTAATAGAAATAAATTAAAGCTGAGGCGTAGCCTTATGGGCGATGGGGCTGTGAACGTTTGCCTGCTATTAGACGACACTGAGACGCTGGGCGGCATCCAGCTAATGGCTCTTGATACTGTTGAGTCGCTGTTGAATGATGGCTTTCGTGTGACGCTGGTCACTAGGCGAGTAAGTAACTGGTTCTTAAGGAGGCTTCTGGCCATGGGGAGTGTACAGGTAGCTCTCAGAAGGTCCCTGCCAACCTCCACGGCTAACATAATACTGGACTCAGTTCAGTCCTTTCCCAGTGGGTGCAGGCTAAGGTTTAACTTTCACGGCGACGTGCAGCCCGGGGACGCCGATATAATTTACTTTCACCAGTTCAACGTAGACTACGGCTTCAGGAGCAGCGCTAAGGCCAGGTTGAAGCTCCTCCCTCAGTGGGAAGTGAGGAGGGGGTTCCTTAGAAAGGTGAAGGAGAACAACAGGCTTGTCCTGGTGAACTCAACGTTCACGATGGTCGAGGCCAGGCGCTTTTGGAAGCTCACTAACGTTGAGATCCTTCATCT
>NZ_JBMFJI010000044.1:0-4595 GCF_049973875.1 Acidilobus sp. | reverse complement strand
AGATGAAGGCGGTAAACCACAAACCTATGATCCGCTCTAAGGGAACCCTCGCCCTTTAGGGCGGGGAGGAGGTCAGAACCCTGTGGCCCGGCACGTCGTTTGACGTAGTAATTATTATGTCAGTGCTCGTGAAGCTCATGGTTTCACCTGGAAGGAGGGAAGGCGGACCAAAGTAAAAAGGGCTTATATAAAGGAGGGGCTACTCGAGCATCTCGCTGTAGAGCCTCCTTAGGTCGTCCTTGCTTATGGTCTTGGGGGACAGCACCAGCAGCCTCTGCTGCGCCCAGGCGCCCTCGACGAGGCCGTCAAGGTCTGACCTGCTGAACCCTACCTCCTTGAGGTTGGTCGGCACGTGCAGGTCCTCGAGGAGCTTCATGTAGAAGTCGAATATCCTCTCGCCCACCTCCCTCGGCGTGCCGCTGTCGTCCAGCCCCAGGGCCCTGGCGACGGCCCTGAACTTGTCCTCGTTGTAGGGGGCCAGGAACCTGAAGGCGTACGCCGCTGGTATCGCCGTGCTTATCCCGTGGGGGACTATGGGGTAGCCGAAGTCGTAGTCTGGCGGGCGCCAGTCCCTCACCATGCCAGCTATCGGGTAAGCCATGGCGTGGGGCACGTGGACCCCGGCGTGGCCGAACCCGAGGCCCGCCAGGTTTGCCCCGAGCTGCATGTAGTACCTTGCCTCTATGTCGTATGGGTCCGCGTAGGCCCTCCTTATGTACTTGGCCGCCCAGGTTATCACGGGCAGGAAGAGGTCGCCTATGGGAGTTGAGCCGGCGTAGACGGGCCTCTCCGCGGGTGAGACTGCTGGCCTCGCCGTGTACGGGTGGGCAGTTATGGACTCTATGGCGTGGTTCAGCACGTCAAGCCCCGTGGAGGCCGTCACCATCGGGGGCATGCTCACAGTCGTGAGGGGGTCCACTATTGCCACGGACGGCCTGAGGTACTGGTTGCTCACCCCGGTCTTCACGTGGAGCTTCCTTACGTCAAGCACGGCCACGTTGGTGTTCTCAGCCCCTGTGCCCGCCGTGGTGGGTATCGCTATCATCGGCTTCAGCGGGCCTGGAGGGGACATGCCCTTTCCCACGGGCTTGTTAACGTAGTCCATCAGGTCGGCGGGGTAGCTGTAGAGAAGGTTCAGCAGCTTGGCCGTGTCAATAGTTGAGCCTCCCCCCAGGGCGACGAAGCCGTCGAGCCTGAGGTCCTTGACCTTTGAGAAGCCCTGCACTATGGCCTCGTCGTCGGGCTCCACGTGAACGTCTGTGAAGACCTCAACCTTTATGCCCTGCGACTCCAGGCTCCCCCTCACCTGCTCCGCCAGCCTCGTCTCGGCGAGCCTTTTGCCGACGACCAGGAGCACGCTGGTCATGCCGAGCCTCCTGGCCTCGTAGCCGACGTCCTTCGAGGCGCCCAGGCCGAACTTGATGTAGGGCAGGTTTATCACGAACACGGAGTCCGTGAGCTCCGAGTAGGCCAGGTACGCCAAGCTCTCACCGCGCTTCGCGGGCCGCCTGAAGCGTTAACCCTAGGCATGGCCTGAATTATTAATATCCCACCGTATTTACCCTACAAGATATATAAGATAAGAGCGTCAAAGGGGGAGGGCCAGGGGGGTGAGGCAGTTGGCTGAGACGGGCGTCAAGCACGCGTACCTTTTCGACTACGGCCTGATGCAGGCCGAGTGGGGCTGGTTCCTGCCCGACCCAGCCACCAACAGCCAGAGGGACAAGCCGAGGAGGTGGGTCGAGTTCCCAATGGCCGGGGCGCTGATAGAGCACGAGGACGGCTGGATAATGATAGACTCGGGCCCGAGCCCCGACGCGGCCAAGGTGTGGCCCAGGGAGTCCTTCGAGGCCTTCCCCGTAGTCAGGTTCACTCAGGACAACGTGTCAGTGAACCAGCTCAAGCAGCTGAACCTTAAGCCCGAGGACATAAGGGCAATAATATTCACGCACCTGCACCTGGACCACGCCGGCCAGGCGTACATGTACAGGGACAGCGCCTACCTCATAGCCCACAGGCTCGAGCTTCAGCACGCCCTGACCCAGATATGGGAGGGCAAGTACGGGGCCTACGTGCCCTCGGACTTCGAGCCGCTCAGGGGGGCCAGGTGGGTGCTGGTGGACGAGGAGAGGCTTGAGATACTCCCGGGAGTTGAGGTCATACACACCGGGGGCCACACGCCGGGCCACATGGTGGTCAAGGTCGAGGCCCCCAGCGGGGACACCTGGTACTTCATGGGCGACTTCTTCCACATGCCCGAGGAGTTCGAGACCGAGAGCAAGGGCTGGCTGCTCTACAACGGGGACCAGTTCGAGTCGTTCACAAGGAAGATGAAGTTCTGGACCTCATCTAAGAGGGTCCACATGTTCATGACCCACGACCCCACCAACTGGCAGAAGTACCCGAGGGTACCCAAACCCCTGTTCTGAGCCCGCAGGGGCGCCGTCTTAATACTTCCCTTTTTCGTCCAGGAAGGGGGCTGGGCTTGGGAGGCTTCAGCAGGCTCATAAGGGTCGACCTGGGCAGCGGCGAGGTTAAGTACGACGAGCTCAGGGACGAGGACGTGAAGGCCTACCTGGGGGGCAGGGGCATAGGCCTCCTGCTGGCGCTTAAGGGGGGCTACGGAAGGCCCCAGGACCCCCTCTCGCCGGAGCTGCCCCTCATAATCGCGTCGGGCCCCCTCTCGGGCGCCGGGATACCCCTCTCATCCAGGGCCACGGCAGTCTTCTTCTCGCCGCTGAGCAGGAGGTGGAGCTACTCCACTGTGGGGGGCTCCCTGGCTGTGATAATGAGGTACGCGGGGGCCGACGTGCTCATGGTAACTGGCAGGGCCCAGAGGCCCTCATACATAGTGGTCGAGGGGGGTAAGGCGGAGGTCAGGGACGCCTCTGGCCTCTGGGGCACGGGGACCTTCGAGGCGGAGAAGGCGCTTAAGGAGGTCCACGGCAACGAGGCGGCCGTGGCAGTCATAGGCCCGGCCGGGGAGAACCTGGTGCCATTCGCCTCCATAAATCATGAGACCTGGAGGCAGTTCGGCAGGTCAGGCGGAGGCGCAGTCATGGGCTCCAAGAACCTCAAGGCCGTGGTCTTCGTGCCGAGCGGCAGGGCCGTTGAGGCCGCCGACCCCGAGAGGACCTGGTCCCTGATTAACTACATGACTCAGAGGCTGGCCGCCGCGGCCAAGAGCTACAGGGACAACGGGACCCTGGGCACCATAGACGTCGCCAACGGCACCGGCTTCTTCCCCTCGCTATACTGGACAGGCGTCTCGGCCCCGGGCTGGAGGAGGATCTCGTGGTACGAGGTGCTCAGCAAAAACTACTTCATTGGCAAGAGGGCCACGTGCCTCCACTGCCCTGTGGCGTGCCACAAGGTCGTCACCTCGAGGAGGTACGGGGGCTACTACGAGCTCGAGTACGAGACCACCATGGCTTTGGCCGGGCTGACGGGGGTGGTGGACCCCGACGAGCTCATACAGCTGGCCTCCCTGGTCGACGACATGGGGCTGGACACGATAAGCACTGGCAACGTGCTGGGCCTACTGGCGTACCTCACTGAGAAGGGCTACGTGGACCCCTCCGAGGGCGTGAGGTTTGGGGACGCGCAGCGCTTCAGGGAGCTCATAACGGCCATAGCGAAGAGGGAGGGGGTAGGCAAGGTGCTCTCCATGGGGGCCAGGGAGGCGGCCAGGGCCCTCGGGCACCCCGAGGTCGCCATAGAGGTCAAGGGCCTTGAGCCCGCCGGCTACGACCCGAGGACGCTGAAGGGCATGATATTGACTTATGCGGTAGCTGAGAGGGGCGCGGACCACCTGTGGAGCAGCGGCTACGCCATAGACATACCGGGGCTCGCAGGGGGGAGGCAGGCCACGGGCGAGGAGAAGGTGAGGGCCGTGATGGACCTTGAGGAGAGGAACGCGATTTATGACAGCGCCGTGCTCTGCAAGTTCGGCAGGAACGCCTACGGCTGGGACGAGCTCGTCCAGGTGCTCAACGCCGTGACAGGCTTCAACTACGACCAGGCCTCGCTCAGGGAGACGGCCGAGAGGATAATTGTCATACACAGGTACATGAACGGGACCACCGTTGAGGACGACAGGCTGCCGCCCAGGTGGCTCAGGGAGCCGGTCGAGTTCGAGGGCAAGAGGTACGTTGTAACCGAGGAGGAGTGGAGGCGCATGGTGATGACGTACTATAAGCTTAGGGGCTACGACGAGGAGGGGAGGCCCACCAGGGAGACCCTCGAGAGGCTGGGCATAATTAAGGCCGCTGGCGGCTGAGAGGCCCTGGCCCACCTCCTGTGAAATGGGATTAGAGTTAAAGTAATAATAATACTTAAGTCGCTTTTTCTTAAGAAAAACCATATTAATTAGATAAAGAGTTTTTAAGTGCTCTCAACAGGCACTTAGCGGTGAGAGCATGAAGAGTTACTTGAAGGTAGCCATGCTGGCCTCCTTGCTGGCAGTGGCCCTGGCGGCCCCCATGGCGGCGGCGCACATTATATTTGTCTACAAGGAGCAGGTTAACTTCAACGTGGTAACGCCGGTGATCTTCAAGCCCGGCCCCGAGGCCAAAGCCGTCCAGCTGAGCTTATAT
>NZ_JBMFJI010000043.1:0-4749 GCF_049973875.1 Acidilobus sp. | reverse complement strand
CCCGTCGTTAACTATGGCCCTCGCCGCTCCGGGCTGAGCTCGAGCGTGTGTGCCACAGCAAAGAAGGTGGCCCTGACCCAGGTCCCTGAGCGCCTTCAGCCTGCCGCCATGGTTATATAATGCCTTGCCGGCGTGAGGCGTGAGCGCTGAGCCAAGAAAAAGGAAAGGCTAAGGTTAAGGACGGTGATAGCCTGCCAACGCACCTTTTTACTTGCCGTGATGCCCTCCGCCCGACGACGAGCCGCAGGTGCCGTAGCAGACGTAGAAGCTCGAGCCGTAGGCGTAAAGCTGCGACGGCTGCGCCAGCACCTTGCCCTGGTCGTTGATCATTATCATCTCGTAGTAGTTGAAGCTCGATATGTTGCCGGCCGAGCCGTTGGCGAGCCTCACGTAGGCGCCCCCGGGCGGCAGCACTCCCGTGTACTTCACGTTGAAGTATGCCGTGCCGAAGTCAGCAAGAGTCGTCAGGCCCCTTCCCACGGCCGGCCGCTCGACGACCCACTCGGCGCTGCTGTCCTCCGCCCCACTCACCGCAGTCCACGGGGAGGTGAAGTTCCAGCCCTGGGTGACGTCAACCAGCACGGTCCTGTACTCGCCGGTGGAGGGGTTGTAGACCACCCAGCCGACGACCTTGTCGCCCGGCCTCACGGCGTCGCCTGAGGGCGCGTATACCGGGGACGCCGGGTAGAACTCGTACCACGCGCTGTAGTAGGCTTTGCCCCCCTGGCACTGCACGAGTACGCCCGTCTGCTCCACGGTGCTGTCGTTGAAACCGTCCATGCCAACCCAGACCGCCACGTCGCTGCTCCTAGGGCTGCACTGCACGTCGGGCACGTACCAGCTGGCGTTGACAGATATGAACGAGTGAGGGGCAAGGACGTCAGCGTAGCCGGCCCAGTTGAGGCTCTCGCTCGTTGAGCCCCTGAGGGGAAGCCTCGGGTAGAGCTTCACCTGGGCCTTGGCTGCCCCGCCTCCGTGGGGCGCCATTACCAGCGCCGCCAGGAGCAGGGCCAGCACGAGGTACCTTGAGCTCACGGGGACCAACCGTGGGGAAGTCGTGCCAGGAGGTATAAAAGGGTCAGGGCAATCCCTCGCCCGGGACCGCAAGGGCGGCTCCTCGCCACGCCCCTTAGCCCTGCAGCCGCTGGGCGGCCGCCGGCCCAGCTGGCATGTGACGCCTCACATTGCCTTGAGTTTACAGCGGCGTAACTCGCTGGGGATGAGCGCACAGCGCCCAGGCCGTTGGGGGAAGAAGGGAGCTGTGCCGTGCCCCCTTTGTGGGTTTTAAAACCTGAGCCCTGGAGGCGTACGGTAGGCCTCGCCCTGTCAGCCTTAACCTCGCCAGCGGCAGCTGTGGCCCGGTGGTCTCTTGAGGAGGCTTGGCTACCTCCTCCTGGCCCCCCGGCATCGTTGTTATACTCCTCTTTGTTGTCGCCTCGTTGACCCCTCCCGCGTCGGTGCTCATCTCGGCCGCAGACCCAGGGGCCGGGGTTTACGGCTACTCGCTCAACGCGGTCGTGAGGTCTGAGGCCCTCAGGGTCCCGGGCCTCAAGGCGCCCGTGAAGGTTGTGATAGACAAGTACGGCGTCTACCACATCTACGCCTCAGACCTACACGACCTCTTCCTGGCCCTGGGCTGGGTCGAGGCCGAGAACAGGCTGTGGCAGATGGACATGCTCAGGAGGGCCTCGGCCGGCAACCCCCCGTGCTCGGCCCCTCATACCTTGGGGCTGACCTCTTTCAGAGGACCGTCGGCAACCTAATCACGGCCGAGAGGGACTGGAACATCACGCTTGCCCTGGCCCGCAACAGCCCCACAGCCAACCTGACGGTGCTCGCCCTTGACAGCGAACCGCGGTGGCATAATAAATTACTTGAGACTCGTCTGTATAGTAGAGAAGCACTGCGCACCTCTTGCGTTTACTCGTTGCCCTCACAGGGACTGGAGTGCAGCTCTCTGGAGTGCAACCCACCGGCGGAAGTTAATTAATATCCAATTCCCATTCCCAATGCTGAGTTCATTATATCTGGCGTTAAACACGGGCCGCACGAGCGGTGCGTAGGCTGGCATCACGGACGCCTGTCTCGACCCCTGCGAGTACTCGCTCCATATTCTGACCGCGAGGCTGGGCTTCTTGACATCTGTCCCATTAACAAAAAATGGCTCAACAAAAATATACACACGCAGCTGGGTCTCGTTAGTGTTGCGAACAAGGGAGGGCGGCAGCTTAACAACGTCGCGTCCACCTCCCCCCTGCACCAGCGACACAGAACCACTGGCATAGTATGTCGTGCCCTTCTCTATCACGCCTGGGGTGAACCAGAAATCAACCCGCGGTGACAGGAAGCCGGCTACACTAACGCCGACATCCATGCCCCTGTCAATTCTATCCTTCAGGAGGTCTGCTATGTTCTTCACTACCGTAGGCGAGCATTCGATGTTAAAGGGGTAGATGGCTATGGTAAATGCCGCGCCTATGGCCTTGGCTATGTAGTCAATGCGTTGGCTTCTGTTGGTTTCGGTGATCCCTATGAAGTCGTCGCTGGCCACGTTTGACTCCAGCCAGTCGTAAACGTAGTCGTGAACCATCTTGGCTATATCATAGCTGGCAGCATTGTGGCACGGTAAGTAGCCGTTGTCGTACCATTTTACAAGCTCGTCCGCGCCAAACATGGTAATAAACTCCTTGTTATTGCTAAGTGTATTTACGTCCCTCATCGCAATGCCCAGAGTACAGATTATTGTGCAGGACTAATAAGCAACAGCGCAGCTACAGCCAGTCAAATGGAGTGAAGCGCCGCCTTCGGGAGAATCCAGTTATACGGCACACTAGTGTCGAGTACATCGTTTCTGGCGCCACGGTTATTGGCCTAGACACGTCGTATACGCTATATACACTTATACCATCTCCATAACATCTATTTATATACTTAATATCCGGACGACGGGCCTGGCTGTCCCACGCAGCATAACACGTATACTTATTTTAAGCACGCCCATAGTACCCTTGTTGCGAATTAGCGGGAGCCACAGCGATGTGGTGCAGCACTTCCGCTTCCTTGATCTGCTCGCCAGATCAAAAGGACTGCCACAAGGATCGTATGTTACTGCCTCCTCTGTAGCACCGAGGTAAAATCGAAACAGACGATGCTAGTGCTGTCAGTATAGGTGTAGACGTAGATACCTTCACCCTTGGCTGATTTTATCCCTCAGCACATTGGTTAGCGCTTGGCCACCTCAGGCGTACATGGGGCAAACCTAGATATAACTATGACGAACACTGCGCTACGACCTTGACGACATAGTCTATGCTGTGTTGCATATTGTCTCCAAAATCAACTAAGTTGTCGGGACCGACCTTTTGCTTTAGCTTATCATACACATAGTCGTGAATCGCTTTGGCTACATCAAAGCACAGTACGTTGCGGCTGTCATAAAGCTTTACCAACATATCTGCGTCAAGCGCGGTACCAAGATCGTTTTCATTTAGATAGGAAACTACTAGATACACCGGGGCTTACTCATTATAGTCTGCCTTCGCCTCTAGCTCATCACCTTTTGCCAGCTGCATAATGTAATCTGTAACCCACGCAGTGCTGAGCAGCCTTGCAGTGTACTCATCTGGCTTCTGCGAGCAATAGTCGCCGGATGAAATCATAGAAGTCCTTCAGTGACCTCTTGAGCGCGCCCCCTCGGCCTTGGCCAAGCCATTCACCTCAGCAGCGAGGGCAGCTGGGGCCGCTGCCCGTCGCATTTGATTGCCATAGATCTAGACTGTATACTGCGAGTATGTCCACCTCGTCGTTCATAGCGGGCTTCCTCATCAGGTACACGTTAACGTTAAGTATCCCGATCCTGTCGCCGTTACTGTCAACCAATGGGATGGCCACGAAGGCGAGCGGTATCCTTGTTTCTTCAACAGCCTTCTTGGTGTCATAGTTAAGGGAATCTTTATAATCTTAAGCTTCTTGTAGAGTTCCTTATCGTCAGTAGCCCTAACAACGTGGCGAATGCCTAAGATGTTCCCCGGCTGCCCTGAGGCTGCTAGCCTACGCGGCTGTAGGCGCCCCAGCCATGGCTGAGGCGGTCGCTGCCGCGGAGGTCGCCGGGCTGCCCACTATTACCCTTCCCCTGGCCTCCCTCATTGTCTCAGGGGCGCTAGAGGCCGCCGGATGCCTCGTGGGGACGTTTATATCCGTGGCTCTGAGGTCGAGCCGCCGCGGCCGGGAGGCGCCGAGGTAGGCCAGGGGCTGGAAAGGCGCGAGAAAGGTCAAAGACGGCAAAAAAGTAGGAAGGCTGGTTTATGAGTCCCTGAGCGAGGCTCAGCGCCTCCTGAGCAGTAGCACGGCCGCGACAACGACCACTATGATTACTACAACGGCTATGCCGACGTAGAGGCCCGTTAAGGTGGGCCTGCGCGGCGGAGCTGTCGACGTCGCTGATTTCCCGGATGTAGTAGCTGTAGACGTGACTGTGGTCGTCGTGGCGGCAGCGCGGGACGTGGTAGTAGTGCTGCTAGTCGAAGTCGTTGTGGTGGTGTTCGCCGCGGCCGTCGTGGCGCTGGTGGTTGTAGTGGTAGACGTGCTTGACGTCGTCGTGGTTGTCGGCGGGGTCGTGGACGTGGTGGTGTTGGTTGCAGTGGTCGTTGTTGTAGACGCAGTGAACGATATTTCAACAGCCGTGGGGCCCGTGACGTCCACCAAGCCAGAGGGCGGGCGGGGCTCGTACCCCTGGACGGCCCCGACGCT
>NZ_JBMFJI010000042.1:0-4985 GCF_049973875.1 Acidilobus sp. | reverse complement strand
TAGGCTGAGGTACCTGTCAAGGCTTGAGGAGAACACGTCCGCCCACTTCACTATCTCCTTAGCCTTCTCAAGCTCTTTGTCCTTGAGGTCTGCAACTACCTTAGCTACTGTGTAGGCCTCCGCCTCGTGGGTCTCATTAGACTTCTCATAGCCGCCATAGCTAGCGATCATATTCTTGACCTCCGCGTCAGATTGTATGAGCTCCTCGACTATCTTTGAGCGCTCCATTAGAGCGCCGCCGACGACCCACGGCTTCCAGGCGGGGTCGTGAAGTAACGCGAAGATCTTAGCCTTCAGGAGGAACCTTTGGTCCACCCCGCAGCTCACGGCCACCACCTCCATTACTTGTGCCTCCGGACGCTGACCCCATTAACATCAATATCAAAAATGCCGTAGCCTTTACTTGTCCTGGCGCCCACGCCCCTGCCGAGGGCGTAGGCGAGGGAGAGCAGCGCGAGCCCGACGCCGTCCTTTACCTTGCCCTTGGCCTCCTCGCCAAAGATGTCGTAGGCCAGCTCGCTGGCGTTGTCCAAGTCGTTGACACCTACCAGGAACCTGAACATGACCCCTCTCCTAACTACAAGGTGGGCCACGGGGTTGGGCACCACCTCGTATTCGTTCTTGACCAGCTGATTGTTTCTGTAGTAGTGCGCGTTCACTATGTCGCCGTCCAGGAGCCTCCCGTTAGCGAGCTTCACAGGGTAGGCGTTAAACACGTCTATGGCGCCGATGTGCGACCTGGTCTTAAAGTTGGTCAGCTTAAGGTATTTGCCCTCCATGAACTTGTCGCCCGAGCCGAAGATCGTGAGGACCGCCCGGGCGCACCTTTCAACGTCACCAGGGTTTGACGCCCTGGCGCTCCTGCACAGGTCAAGCAGGTTGCTGCGCATGACACCCTTTATCGAGGAGCCTGGCACGTAGGGCAGGTCCAGTATTGGGTCCCAGTTCATCCCCACCTCAAGCATTACTGCGAGGAACCCCGCGGCGAAGCCCGAGAGCAGCTTGGTTGAGACGTTGGCCTTCACGTCAATCACGTCAAGCCCAGCGTTAGCGAGGGCGTCAGCCACCTCATCAATGTACTCGTTCGCCTGATCCACGTTACGTTTGAAGTCGTGAGTAAGCGCATGTCCTATTATCTCCTCTTTAAGCCTGGTCTTCCAGTCCGTCCCCTCGCCGCCAGCCGTTGATGACTTAGATCCTGAAAGGGAGGCTAGGTAGCTATCCCTGTAAAGCTTTATTAATGAAATCATTAAGTTCCCCTCCTCTTTCTTAGCATTGCGGCCAGAGGCGGAGCTGGGCTGCCCAGCCCTCCTGCTCCCCCCGCCGACTGAGTTCATCGCCTCCTCACCCCCGAGGCCTTAGGAGCCTTGGCTGATGCTGGCGGCGTCTTGCTTCCTGTCCTGCACCTGTTCCTTATATATTCCTCAATGTACTCTATGGCTTCATCTATGTACAACGTGACGCTCTTGGAATTCAAGTGTGTCTTGCGATCTAGGACGATTCTAGGATCTATACTTTTCTGCTTCGAATGAAAACCGATATGATAGCCCTTCTTAATTATTTCGATCTCGTCGCCGACGTTCTTCGGGATGAACTTTATTGCCATAATTTTAAACTGCTGGCTACCTTCGGTCACGGTTAGAACTACGTATGACTGACGCCTCTGAATGACGTTGTCATCTTCATCAAAGAACGTGTAACCGGTGATTATCTCTACAGGGATCCCCTGCTGCCGCGATTTCTCAGATTTCGACTCCTTTACTACTATTTTATTCCTATGAGATTCTTCCACTATGTTATTCATCTGCCTTTCTATATTATTTATTTTCTGTTCACTTAGAGAATCTTTATAGCTGCCCTGCCTTGGAAGCCCGAGCACCCATGTGTTGTAATCGAATCCCGGCGTGGTGTATGACTTGCCTTCTATAAGCTTCCAGTTAACCTTCATAGTGGAATTGCCTATGCAGGCCAAAGCGTCCTCCACTCTGCCGTTAACGGAGCCTAGTTCCTGAGAGTCCTGAAGCATGGGAAATGTGGGATCGATATTATTGACGTTACTCTTCGCTATCTTTTTGAATTTCTCGAGAAGCTCAGCATAACCATTTATTAGCTTGCCCTTAAGCATAAACCTGCCAAAGCCCCTGTTGGCCGCGCTGCCTACCCCGAGGTAGTAGAGCGTGAAGACCGCCGCCCTCACGAAGCTCTTTGCCAGATCCTCGTAGCCGGGCTCAGCCCTTACCTCAAGGGTGAAGTGTACGCTGTTAGGCTTCACGGGCAGGAGAGCCATAACCTCCTTAAAGGTCTCTTCAGCGTTAGGGTCCCTCTTTCTCTGCCTGTCGTAGAAGTCCTTCAGCTTGTCCCTAACCCTGAGGGTGACGCGCGATATGCAGTAAATCGACAGGAAGTCATCTAACTTCTGCGAGAGCTCCCGAGGCGCCATGTTTAGCTTAGATTTAGTGCAGAGGTTGTTGACTGACCCGACTCTTTCAATAAGCTCAGACAGCGGCTCCCTGTCCTTAAGCGTGAGGTAGAGGATCTTCCCAGGGCTTTCCCCGGCCTCGCTTTTAACAGTGCCCTGCCTGGCGTCAACCACTATTTCAGGCGCCCTCACTATCACAGTAATTTTTGACTAGCGCTTCTCCCTCTCCCCTCTCCCCTCTCTGTTCTCATCAATTATACCCAGGTCCTCGAGGACCTGATCCCCAAAGACCGTCCTCATGAACCACGCTGTCTTGCCAGCTATGGTCTTTGCATCGGGCACAGTGACTCGAGCCTCTGCATCACTGATGAACGAGAGCGTCTCCGTCCTGAAGTTGCCGCCCCACCACGGGGTGAAGTTCACGAACTCCCCCTCAAATACCAGGTTGCCCCTGGCCAGCCTGGAGGCCTCGTCCACTATGGCCTTCCAGTCCTCGCTAGACATCATGAACCCTCCCCTATCTCCTCCCTCGACTCCGGCGACAGGAGGTCGCTGATCTCCTTGATGCTGATGAGTATAGGCGCGAGGGTCCTCTCGTACCTAAGCTCCCCCTTCATGAGCTGGTTAAGGCAGTCAAGCACGTCATTGGGCGTCACCCCCTTGTCGCTGCACTCCTTAATGACCTTTCCGAAGACATAAAGGAGCGAGGCTGTGTAGACTGAGTACCCCTTGCTGGCGCCCTCCCCCAGATCCTCACATATGTCGAACCCCTTTTCCTTGCCCTTGCCCTCCTCCCCGCCCCGGCTCACCTGCGGCACGCTGCCGCTTTTCCAGTAGTCATAGTACTTGCTGACGTCGTCAAGGTTAGCCTTAGATAGGTAGAAGATGGTGGCGGCCACGAGGCCCGCCTGCAGCATAAGTCCTGGGAAGTCCTCGGCCCTCCTCACGTAGCCGTCTATCTGCTTGCACTTCCACTTCTCCTTAAGGGCCTCCAGCTTCTTACCTATTTCAATGGCCACGTCCTCGCTCATAACATCACCTCGGCGCCTTAACCTTAACCTTAACGAACCCCTTGCCCACGGTCTCCTTGCCGCCCATGACCACGTAGAAGGCTACCCACCCGTCCGCCTCCCTCTGGCCGCCGACGGTCTCGCTTAGGTACTTGTTAAAGATTTCCTTGAAGCAGTTGTAGTCGCAAACCTCCTCTTTATTATTCCCACTGCTGCCGCCCTTCTCATCCTTCTTATTAGAGCTGCAGTAGGGGTTCCTCTTGGGCACTGAAGGCATCAGGACGCCAAGCAGTACGGTGCCCTGGGGCAGGTACTCCTCGGTCCACAGGGCGCCCGTCGCAACTGTCTTGTTCTTCAAGTCTATCCTGTTCCTGGTCACCCTTATGTAGGCCCTCTCCAGGATCTCCGCGCCCTCGTCATCGCCAAACACTACTATGCCCTCCTCCAGCTTTTCTGACAGCTTCCCAGCGCCTTTGAACAGGCTCAGCACGTTGCCCGAACTCTGCGCGTTGCCCGAAGCGAGCGGGAGCAG
Organism: Acidilobus sp.; assembly: GCF_049973875.1. NCBI lineage: Archaea > Thermoproteati > Thermoproteota > Thermoprotei > Acidilobales > Acidilobaceae > Acidilobus > Acidilobus sp. The sequence goes on along the minus strand of NZ_JBMFJI010000042.1, from coordinate 1,024 downwards.
GGGCCTCTCAACCCCAGCTGCGTCAGCCTCTCCCCCCTGCCTGGGGGCGGCGCCCTGGGCCTGAGCGGGGCCGCCGTTTTTATTGCCTTTTATGTTTATGCCCTTTATGAAGTTCAGGAGGTCGCCCTCTCCCGCGAACTCCAGCAGGTCGGCTGCCCTGTCAAGGAGGTAGGTGGAGGTGGCGTAGATGTACCCGTGCGTCAGGCTCGGCACCGGTATGAAGAGGGGCACCAGGTCGCTCACGTCAAGCAGCCCGCTGCCGCTCTCGTCGTCGACCTCGGGGCCGAAGAGGCAGCAGCACTCCGGCGCCCTGCTGCAGTCCATCCTGCCCCTCTCGCCAAGGGGCAGCCCGCGGCGCTTGGCGCAGTGTGACTTCAGCGCGCCCTTGAACGAGGACGAGTACACCACTGGGTAGTTGTAGGGGTCCCTCTGTATGGGGAGGTCCACCGCGCCCAGGCTCCTGCCGGAGCCCACGTGGAGCGGCGTCACAGAATATACTATAATAGGAATACCGGCCGCCGGGCCGCTCTGAGCCATGGGAAAGCACCAAGTCAGGTATACAATGGTGGTGAGGTTCTATATAAACATATATCATCTTTAGAGAAAAGTACTGAAAACAGAAATATATTTTAAAATCAAACTATCTATTTATCCTTTTTATTGCACTCTATTACCCTTTTATTGCAATTCTGCGTCGAGGCGTGCGCCGTGAACTCTGACGCCTTCGAGTCCAGCCGCCTAGCCTTTACTCCCTTGGCAGCTTCAAGGTAATGCCCAGACCTTAAACGCAGTAGTTCACCGACTCCCGCTTCCCCGCACTAATCAATTTCAACAACCGGTTCTGTGGATCTAACCATTAAGAGGGTATAGTATTAACGAAGAGGCGAGGTAGCGTTTCAACACCATTCTATGGTTTCCGTAAACTTTCAACACGTAGCGGTTCTTCAGCAGGGAGGCCAGTTTCAACACCATTCTATGGTTTCAAGGTATACCTCCTGAATGCGTTCTCTCTCTCCATGCTCCC
>NZ_JBMFJI010000041.1:0-5067 GCF_049973875.1 Acidilobus sp. | reverse complement strand
GTAGGGGTAACGGGCTGAAGGCCCAGCCCGCGGTCTACCGCCGGACGAGCGGAGCGGGGTGGGCGCGTAACGCACTCACCAGCTATGAGGCGATGAAGATGAAGGCGGTAAACCACAAACCTATGATCCGCTCTAAGGGAACCCTCGCCCTTTAGGGCGGGGAGGAGGTCAGAGAGATAGCCAACTACCTGCCCTCCCTGGCAGGCGCTATAGTGCTGCTAACGCTTGGAATAGCGCTCGTTAACATACTCGTGGACTACATGCAGAGGCAGGTGGGCGGCTCCGGAAACCCGTTCTTCGGGGCCATATTTAACGTGCTTAAGTTCGGCCTCTACGCAGTGATAATAACGGTTGCAGCCCAGCTGGCGATATTCTACTGGATAAAGTTCATAAACCCATACCTGTTCTATGACATCATAATTGCTTCAGTGATACTCGTGGCCACCTTAAGCATAACTGACACTGTGGTTGACAACCTCTTGAAGTCACACCCTGAGCTCAAAGACCTGGCCGGCTACGGCAGGTTCCTGCTTTACGTCGTGTTCCTGCTTATAGCAATAGTTGTCATAGTGCAGCCGTTCTCTAATGTTACAAGCATCATATATGCGTTCAGCTGGGGCTTCGCTATAGCCTTTGCAATAGCAGTCATACCGCTGGTCTACATGCTCATAAAGAGGGTCTCCAAAGAATTGGCTTGAACGTCCAATAGGTACTATGTCTTAAAAAAGAAAAGGAAAAGTGTTACAAGTTATTTTTTAGCAGTAACCTTTATCACGGCCACTATTTTGTCCTTCTCCTCTCTAACCTCGACCAGCTGGTTTCCCGTCCTCTTAACCCAGGCCTCCACGTCAGGCTTGAAGCCGGGGTCCGTGGCCCAGATCTCTATGGTGTCCCCGTTCTTTAGGTTCCTGTAGGCCTTAACTATCTCAGTTATGGGGCCTGGGCACGAGAGTCCCCTGGCATCTACCAGGACCTTTCTGGCCTCACTCATGCTCCCACTCTCATATTAGAGAAGGGGAATTCTCTCTATAAAAACCTTTGCCATATGGCGTCCCGTTTTTCTAAAAAGAGAACGCTTTTAAGCGGTTTTCTCTAAAATGAGAATTGGTGGGATCAGTTGACAGGGGTTCCGTTGTTTAAGGTGAATCCCTGGGTTGACGCGGCCTTCTATGCGGTCCTGGGCTTCCTCTTTGGGGTCCTGGCTGAGAGGACCACGTACTGCATAGTAGTTGCGACCCATCAGGTAATGGGAGTTAAATATAGCAAAGTTTATGAGATGATCCTCGTGGGGGTGGCGGTCTCCTCGCTCCTCACCGGTCTCCTCGTGGCCTCAGGGCTTGTGCCTGCGGTTGACGCCTACTTCAAGGTGCCAGGGGCGGGCTGGTACACCCTGTTAGGCTCATTCGTATTTGGCTTCGGCATAATGCTTGGCCAGGGCTGCATGGTAGGCATGCTGTGGAAGGCCGGCCAGGGCTACCTGGTTAACTGGCTTGAAATAGCGGGCATGATAGTGGGCACTGTGATATTTGCCTTCCCAGTATTTGACGGGCTCAACCTTAACTGGTGGTGGCACCACGACACCTCGCTCAGCATAATGAACGGGGCCCCCCGGAACTATGTGCCGAACCTCCTTGACGGCCTTCTGTCGCTCAGGGCGGCCGCCGCCCTCACGGGTGTCATATTCTTTGCTGGAATTATGGCAGCCGCCCTCTGGCTCAGGCATAACAGGCTCGCCTGGACTGGCGGCGAGCGGGGAAAGATTTGGAGCTCGCCGTACCTGCTTGGAACAGTATTCGGCCTCTTCATGGTGGCCTCGTTTGTGTTCCTGGCCGGCAGGGGCTTCAACTACCTCGGCGTGACGACGCCTGTCGGCCTCCTCGGGGAGTATTTGACGGCCCCCTTTGGCGGCGTCCTCGGCTCTGCGTCAATGCCAAGTAACTGGTTCCAGACAGTGGGCATAGCCAGCGTGTTCACATTCTTTATACTGATGATACTCTCCGGCGCCATGGTGTCAGCCATTTGGAGGGGCACGTTCTCGATCAGGCTCCCAGCAAGGAACACGAACGCCGCGGCTGAGATGGCGATAGCGTTCCTGGGAGGCGTCATACTAGCGATAGGCGCCAGGATGGCTCAGGGCTGCAGCGTCGGCGGCTTCTGGAGCGGCCTTGCGGCCCTGAGCCTCTTCGGGCTCGTCTTCACGTTAGGCTTCATACCTGGCACCATAGCTGGCTACTACGCATATGTTGCCATGAGCAGCGCGGCCGCTAGTAGGGTTAAGACAATAAGGCAGCTCTCCTCGATTGAGTTAAAGGTTGGCAGCGTCGACGTGAGCGGGCTCGTGGCCGCAGTCCTCTGGTCCGTAGTACTTGGAGCTGTGGGATTAGAGCTCAGGGCCTTTAACTCGGCGCTCAGGGTTCACATGAGTCCTGCTGCAGTATCGCAGTGGTCAACGGTGATGGAGGTCGCGGCGGTAGCGGTGTTGCTGCTGGCGGTTGTGGGCTGGCTAAGGAGAGGCTCCGCAGGCGCTCCCCGTTAATATCTGATTTAAAATAGCCGTCTATTTCTTTTAAAGCCTATAAGAATAACTCTTAGACTATTTTAGCAAGAATTTATATATCTTGTGAAACAGCTCTGTATACATGCGAGGTGCACTTGGGTTGGCCGTAAGGTTGGACCCTTATGAAGAGGCCAAAAAGCAGCTGGAGGTCACGGCCAGTATACTGGGCCTGAGCAAGGAAGTCTACGACATGTTAGCCACGCCCGAAAGGATTGTGCAGGTCAAGATACCTGTGATTATGAGGAACGGGAGCACCAAGGTCTTCATAGGCTGGAGGGTTCAGCACAACAGCGCCCTTGGCCCCTACAAGGGAGGCGTCAGGTACAGTCCTGAGACGAACCTGAGCGAGGTAATGGCCCTGGCCATGTGGATGACCTGGAAGAACTCGCTGGCAGGGCTTCCATACGGGGGCGCTAAGGGCGGTATACAGGTTGACCCGTTCCAGCTTAACCAGTTTGAGCTCATGCAGCTCTCTAAGAAATACTTCTTAGCCATATCACCCTTCGTGGGCGTCGACCTTGACATACCTGCCCCGGACGTCAACACTAACCCCCAGACCATGGCCTGGTTCCTGGACGCCTATGAGACAAGGACTGGGCTGAAGCAGCTGGGCGTAGTTACTGGTAAGCCCCTGGAGCTCGGGGGCCTTGAGACCAGGATATACTCAACGGGCCTCGGCGTGGCCACCGCTGCCCAGGCCGCGGCTAAGAGGCTCTGGGGAGGCATAGAGGGCAGGACCGTTGCCATACAGGGGTTCGGCAACGTGGGCTACTACACCGCCAAGTTCCTCAAGGAGATGGGTGCAAAGATAGTCGCAATATCAGACATAAAGGGAGGCATATATAACAGCAAGGGCTTCGACCCCGACGCGGTCAGGGAGTACATAACTAAGAAGGGCTCCGGCTTCGTCATTGACTACCCTGACGTCGAGAGGAAGATCACCAACGATGAACTGCTGACCAGCAACGTTGACATACTGGTCCCCGCTGCCGTGGAGAACGTCATAAACGCGAGTAACGTAAACAACGTAAAGGCCAAGCTCATAGTAGAGGGAGCCAACGGGCCAACGTCGCCCGAGGCGGAGCAGATACTTGTCAAGAAGCAGGTTGTCATAGTGCCTGACATACTGGCCAACTCAGGAGGAGTAGTGATGAGCCACATAGAGTGGGTCAACAACAGGATGGGCGGATGGATAACCGAGGAGGAGGCCAAGAACAAGCTGATGCAGAAGATGACTGACAACTTTAACGCCGTCTGGAACTACTGGGAGCAGAAGCTCGGAGGCCTCGGAGGAGCCTACAGCATGAGGACGGCCGCGCAGGCCATAGCTGTGGACAAGGTCGTAAGGGCTATGAAGCTGAGGGGCTGGATCTGAGCCCCTGCCAACTTGAATGTTTAGCCTGGGCTAACCCCGCTTTTTAATTTGTTGTCGCCTCCTAGGGGTCGGACTTTCACTGAGGTCTCATGAATTTGCGTTCAGCCTCTCGTCCTCATACCCCCTGTCCCCTCCCCGCGCCTAGGTTAGGGAGCGTGGGCTCCCGGCCACGACGCGGGGAGTTTCATCGGGCGCCTTCCTCCACCTCGCGACTGCTCATCGACTTCACGGTGGCGCCCTCCAGGATATTTGATAACGGAAAATCTTATAAGTTTTTCCGTTACTTATAACACGCGATGGCACATGACCCAGGTGGTGTTCCGCTCGAGGATATCCTCTATGGGCCACGACAAGTACGGGGACCCTAAGTACGCGATATACATCCCAAAGAACGTCCACGGCAAGATTGGGAGCCTGCTGGACAGGGAGGTGGTAGTAATTGTTATCCTGCCAGACGACGAGGAGTAAGCTGGTAGGCTCCAGGGAGGCGCTTGAGAAATTCCAGTTCGTAACGATAAACGGCAGGGTAGCCTTTGAGGACGTCGGGAGGGTCTCGCTGATCGCGTATTACTACTCAAAGGCAGTGAAGGCTGGGGTTAACCTGGCTCTGAGGGGGGTCTCGCCGAACGATGCCGTTAAGGAGTTATATAACATAATCCCCTACTCCATTTATGCTGAAACGGCCTACAAGCAGGCCTTAGCCCTTGTCGAGAATAAAGGGAGTAAGGTTGAAATTAAGAGGAGGTGGGTTGCCTGCAGGGGGAATAAAAGCGACGAGGGCAACAGGTGTGTTAAATTTCACGTTTTAGAGGACCATGTTGAAGTCAGGGTCAAGGATCCTTGGAGTAAGGAATGGGTCGTTGGGGAGGCGTACTTCGGCGAAGAGTACCTGCCGTTACTTCGCGAGCTTGAGGATTTATCTCAAAGGAGGGAGGAGGGCTACGGCGCTGCGGTGAGTTTCAAGCGTTACCCCATGATCCACCTCCAGGTCCCGCTCTGGCTGTACCTGAAGCACCTCTCTTCACCAAAACCTGGTGGTTACGGCCTGGTCGCTGGCCTCGACCTGAACAGCGACAGGCTTAACGTCGTCGCGATTAATAAGGATGGTGAAATCGCCGCCTTTAAAACGTGGTGG
>NZ_JBMFJI010000040.1:0-5100 GCF_049973875.1 Acidilobus sp. | reverse complement strand
GGGAGCGGCAGCTGAACCGCTCCCCTCGAGGACGCGGGGAGCTTCATAGGGCGCCCTCCTCCCCCTCACATTGCTCATCGAGTTCACTGTGGCGCCCTCCTCTGCATGATGATAGTAATGGAGAAGCCTATGAACTTTCGTGAAGGGATAGTTGTGAATGATAAATAAAATGATGCCAAATGATATAAACTTCACGGCTTATCGGAAACTGCTAGCTACGGCGTCGAGATGGCGGAGCAGCTGAGGAACATGGGCAAGGCGGTTCACCTGGTGCACAGGGGGCCCTACCTGATGAGCAGGGACCTGGACGAGGAGCTGGGCTCGGTCCTAACTGAGATGGCAAGGAAGGCGGGCGTCGACCTGAGGCTCGGGGTCACGGTGGCCGAGGTGAGCGGTGGCAGGGTTATGCTCAGCGACGGCAGCGAGCTGAGGTCCGACCTTGTGGTGGCTGCGGTGGGGGTTGAGCCTAACGTTGACCTCGTCAGGGGACAGCTGAGGCTGGGCCCCCACGGGGCCGTAGCCGTTGACGACAGGCTGCAGGCGACCTACGACTACGTCTTCGCTGCGGGGGACGCCATGGAGCACAAAAACATGGTCACGGGGCAGCCCGACTGGAGGCCCCTGGCCCCCATAGCCAACAAGTCAGGCCTCGTGGCAGGGGTCAACGCGGCCGGGGGCGACAAGAGGTTCCCCGGAGTCCTGGGGGACATAGTGACTAGGTTTGAGGGCGTCGCCTTTGGCAGGGTCGGCCTCAACGAGGCCGAGGCGAGGAGGGCCAACGTAAGGTACGTGACGTCGATAGTAACCACCAGGTCGAGGGCCAGGTACTACCCGGGCGGCGGCGATGTTACTGTGAAGCTCCTGGCCGAGGAGTCCAGCGGGGTCATAATAGGGGGCCAGGTCGCGGGGCCCGAGGAGGTCATAGGGAGGCTGGGCGTCATAGCCGCAGCTATTATGAAGAGGATGACCGCCGAGGAGCTTTTCTTCGTCGAGATAGGCTACCACCCGAGCTCTGGGAGGGCCTGGGATCCCATAGTTTTGGCGGCCAGGCAGCTGATGAGGGTCTAGGGCCTCAGGGGGATAACCCGTCTTCACGGTTCCGACACTGATGGTGACATCATCGGCCCAGGCCCTGCTGTCCCGTCAAGCTTAAAGCCTCAAGGCAGCTCCTATCAACCCTAGCTGCTATCCTCGCCGCCAACCTGTCGTTGACGTACTTGCCGTGGGGCCTCAGGCCGCCGCTGAAGGCCATAGGTATGTGGAGCAGCTCGTGAACTATGACCTCTGCCTTCCTCTCGGGCGTGAGCCCGTCGAACCTCTCAGAGATGAACTCTATGAGGTAGGCGGGCTCCATGTTAAGGGCGTACCTCCACGCCGAGGGCATTGAGTATATCCTGGCTATGGCCCTTGACCTTGAGCCCCTGCTCCTTATGACGTACACCCTGCTGGGGTCTATGTGGTTAAGCCCGGCGCTCTCTATTATGCACCTGACGGCCCTCTCAAGGGCCTCGTCCCTCTGGTATGATATCACTGCGCCCACAGCAGACGTAGGGTGCGAGGAAAATATTGGGCGTGAGGCCCCGAGGCCCATGACGGTGCCAATTTCAGCCAGCCCAGCGCGGGCTGCAAGGTTCCATTACATGCCTTTGGTCGGGCCGCCGGGGCCCGCCCGCTCAACAGCTGAAATGGCTACCCCGAGCTTCCATGAAGCCTAGGCGCGTTAAAGCGATGCAGACATAAAGGCACGCTGGGAGTCAGCCACAGGGGACCCCATTGGAGAAGGACGACGCTTCCACGCTGGTCGCCTCGCTCCTTGGAGGCGTCGGCGCCGTTGCCATGTTCCTGAGCGCCCTGGCCGTCGCCCTGGGCTGCGGGGCCTGCAGGTACGTCATGTACGCCGGGGTTGTCATGCTCCTGGCCTCGGCGGCCCTCTGGGCCGCGCTGCTCGCGCCCAGCGGTGGAAGGCGTGCCCAGGGAGCCTGAAGTGATAGTCGTGGCCGGCGGCTCCTCGTCAAGGTTTGGCTCGGACAAGCTGCTGGCCCCCTTCAACGGGGCGCCGCTGATATCAAGGGTGCTGGGCGTCGCCAGGGAGGTGGGCGAAGTCATAGTCGTCTCCTCGCGGGAGGAGCTCTCAAGGCTCAGCGGGCTCCTGAGGGGCGTGAGGGTCGTGGAGGATTTGCCCCAGCTCCCGTGCGGTGGCCCGCCGAGGGGCGTAGCCAGCGCAATAGGGCACGTGAGCTCGGGCCGCGTGCTCATAATGCCGGGCGACGCGGCGTGGGCGACGGCAGAGAGCCTTAATGCGCTGCTCAAACGGTGCGCTGATAGGCTCGCCGCGCCGCTGATGAGCAGGGGCTTCGTTAACCCCTCCTTCGTCTGCGGCCCCACAGGCCTGGTGAGGGAGGCCGTGGACCTCATGTGCTCTAAGGCGTCGCTCGGGCTCAGGGCAAGGATGACGGACCTGCTGAGGTCCTCAAGTTCCAGGCTCGTCGGCGCCTCGCCGCTCGGCGGCCAGGCCAGGTTCTATGACCTTGACGTCCCGGGCGACAGGCCTCCGAGGTCGAGGGGGCCGCGGAGGGCCGTCGAGCTCGACCCTGCCGCCTACAGGAAGGCCGTCTCGCTGGCGGCCGCTGGCGACGTTCGGGGGGCGGCACTGGCTTTTCAGGAGGAGTCAGCTGCCTACAGGCGGCTGAGGGTGTGGCACCTTGAGCTCCACTCGCTGCTTGACGCCCAGGCCCTTGGACTTGACGTGGCCGGGAGGGTCGAGAGGCTAAGGGCCCTGCTCAGGAGGCCCTCTCTATCCTGACAGCAGTGACCTTGTACTCCGGTATGTGGGATATCCTGTCGACAGCCGGCGAGACCACGTAGTTGATGGAGGCCTCGGGGTGGTGCACCGTGGCGAACACTATGCCCCTGGAGACCCTCCTTGATATCCTCGCCCTGACCACCGCTGAGCCCCACCTGCTGGTGACCCTGACCATGTCGCCGTCGCCTATGCCCAGGGCCCTGGCGTCGTCCTCACTTATCTCTATGAAGTCCTCAGGCTCTATGACCTGGTCGCCGGTGCGCCTCGTCATGGAGCCCATGTTGAAGTGGTAGAGGGTCCTGCCAGTTATCATCGTGAACGGGTACTCCTCCGTGGGCTGCTCCGGCGACGGTATGTAGGCCACGGGCCTCAGCCTGGCCCTCTTGCCTACGGTGAACTGGTTGACGTGAAGCACCTTGACGGGCGGGGCTTCAAGGCTTGGGGCTGGGTAGGGCAGGCCCCCCTCCTTCTCCAGCCTCTCGTAAGTTATGCCGTAGACCGCCGGCCACGCGGACCTTATCTCGTTCCACACGTCCTCAGGCGACGAGTACCTGAAGTAGTCCCCGTAGCCCATGGCGTTGGCCAGCCTAATTATTATCTGCCAGTCGGGCAGGGACTCGCCCAGGGGCTCTATGACCTTCCTCACCCTCTGGACCCTCCTCTCGGCGTTGGTGAAGGTGCCCTCCTTCTCGAAGGAGCTGGCCGCCGGCAGGAAGACATGGGCGTACCTGGAGGTCTCGTTGTGGAACATGTCAACAAGCACGAGGAGCTCCAGCTTTGAGAGCGCCCTCTCGGTCATCTCCCTGTACGGGTGCGACATTACTACGTCCTCGCCGAACACTATGAGCGCCTTCAGGTCGCCCCTCATGGCCGCGTCTACCATCTCAATGCCGTCGAGCCCGGGGTTTGGGTTCAGCCTGACCCCCCAAAGCTTCTCAAACCTCTCCACGTTCTGTGCCAGCGGCACCGAGCCGGGCAGCTTCTTAGGGTGGTCCCCCATTATCGCCGTTCCCTGGACGTTGTTCTTGCCCCTCAGCGGCATGAGGCCTGAGCCCGGCCTGCCAACGTTGCCCGTGAGGAGCGCGAGGTCTATGAGCTGGTATATGATCTCCGTCCCCTGCACGTGCTCGGTGGCGCCTAGGCCCCAGAATATCATTGAGGGCCTGTTGGTCGCGTAGAGCCTCGCCGCCTCCCTTATTAGGTCCGCCTTAACCCCGGTTACCCTCTCGGCGAACTCGGGCGTGTAGTTCCTGACGACGTCCTCAACTGGGTTGGCGGGCCGCTCAGCGGCGTCTACAGCGGCCTCCAGCAGATCAACGCGACCTGGACCAAGTTCGACAACCTCTACGAGTACGTGACCTGGTACGCCCTCGTGCCGCCGACCGTACAGGTGAAGGGCACCACGGCCGTCGTCAAGGCGCCCCTCCAGTTCGTAGTGTTCCCGTTCCCGACCTCGTCAAACCCGCACCCCACTGAGCTGGTGCTAAACGTGACTGAGATACTGTACTACCAGTACAACGCGACCGCCGCGGCGTGGCAGATAACGAGCGAGTACTGGATAGTGCACCCGATACCGGTCTCCGCGGTGGCCCCAGGCTACTCGCCGGGCCAGTACTCAGGCTGAGGAGGCTTGGCTGGGGCTAGTCAATCCCAAACCTCTCATTTTTTAGCTCACGCCTCCCGGCCCACCCCAGAGGCCGGGTCCAAGGTTAATGGGAAGGGCGCAGCAGGGCTTCAGGGACTTCGACCACCTGCTCTGGTGGGTCTTCGTGGGGACGAGGGGTGGTCCCATGAGGTTGAGGATCGTTGAGAAGCTGGCCAAGGGCCCCATGAACGCGAACAGGCTGTCCCAGCTCCTCGGCGTGAACTAAGGACCGTGAGGCACCACCTGGACGTGCTCGTCCAGGCAGGCCTCGTCGTCGCCGAGGGGCCGAGGTACGGGCAGCTCTACTACCTGACGAAGGAGATGGCCGAGTCGCTCGAGAAGGCTAGGGCCATGCTGAGGGGTGACTACAGGTGGCGCTGACGCTCTTGTCCTTCTGGAACTCCAGGGCGAACCCAGTTGTATTAGACAACGGCCTCGAAAGGTTGAGCGGCAAGTTTATGTAGTAGCCCGAGACCGGGATTCTCAACACCGTCAAGTTGTACAGCAGTCCAGAGACCGGGATGGAGTAGAACTGCGAAGCTATTACGGAGCCGTTGAAGGCGTAGAAGGGCGGGACATAAAGTTCGGCTATGAGGTTCTGTCCCTCGATCTGGGCCTTCACCACAGTGGGGTACCAGTAGGCTTTCGCCAA
>NZ_JBMFJI010000039.1:0-5608 GCF_049973875.1 Acidilobus sp. | reverse complement strand
CATCCTCTGTAACGCCGTAGACCTCCTCCCTCGCGGTGACCTCATAGTTCTCAGCGGAGATGATGACCAGCCAGTAGTTGTGCGTGTCCTGAGGCGTGACGGAGCCCAAGGCGGGGCGCCCACTCTTAATGCGCCGAGCGCACTAATTACGATTTGCTATAATTACAGCTGTGCGACAGCCGCAAGGTGCTCAAGGAAGGGTCATGAGTGGCTGGCCAAACAGGACATCCGTGGGCGAGCGTCCTGCCCGCGCTTCCCCCTCCCAGCGTTGGCTCCCGCGGGAAATAAGCTGGGAGGGCGGGCTCACATAGAGATCACGGCTGTGGCCATCAAGAATAACGTGAGGCCAGTTGTGGTTCAGTGCATCGTGAAGGCGGCGCTCAGCGGCAGGTAGTACAGACGTACCTGAGGGCGTTCGACGTGACAGAGGCGCAGACCAATAATAAGATTATTGGCGACCACCTAGCCCTCATAGGGTGGGTGAGGGGACGAGGAGACATTGACCTGCTTAGCGATCCGCAGACGTTCCGATCGTGGTTCGATCTTGTCAAGGATTAGAACGTCAGCGGGTGGTTCAAGGTGTCGCAGAACAGCTTCCAGCCAGGCCTCTTCGTATACGCCAAGGCAGAGGGTGTGGTGAGGAAGGAGACCCAGGAGCATTACATAGCCATAGGCTACGATGACTTCAACAACGTCATAAGAGCCCACTGGAGGTACGTATCCAGCAACGGCCAGGAGGGCTACAGATTTATCAGCGCGAGGCCCAGCAAGGAGGTCGTGGCCTAGTTCAGGACCCTCATCGCTAGGCTGGCCCAGGCCGAGGGGAATGGCAACTGGGACGTGGCCGTTGTCCTGGCGGCGGCCTTATCTGAGGTCCTTGATATTAATAACGCCTCTGTCACGACGATGGGCGAAGGGTCGCTCGCGACGCTGATAGCCACGGCCGCCGAGGGTGACAAGGGCGGCAAGGAGGGCGGGGACGCGGCCCGTGCGGGGACAGGTGGCGGGGCGTGACGGGTGGTAGATCATGGCAGGCGGCGAGGCAGGAGGTCAAGCTCCCCCTTCCCTCGCTTCCTGTCCCCACCGAGCATTACATGAACACCTGCTACATAATCTTCCGCGCCTCGCCGGGGACATGGTAGTGGGCTCCTGCGTCAGGCCGCCGCTGACGATGAGGTCAGGGACTCTAGACGCGGGCGTAGCAAAGGCGGACAAGAGGGCTGTAGTAGATGGGTCCTAGAGATGAAGGCGCTTTCCGAAGAAGAGCCAGATTTCAAGGGTTCCCTAACACAAAGCAAGAGGTGGGTTAAAGGGGACCTGGGTAAAACAAAAATTAGGTAAACTCCCGGTTTCGGATAGTTACCAAGTTTCCATCAATTAGTGTTGCCAATCCCATAATTTATAACCTCACGACGATACAATTAAAGCGCGTCAGATGCACGTCAAAACTTAAATAATAGGGGGAAGCAAATCTAATTATTTGGGTAGCTTAAAGTGGAATTGCAGAGTTTCCTTAAGAAGGCGTTTCCTGCTCTGGTGCTGATCCTGCTCCTGGTCGGGTATCTCCAGCCCTTTACCGTGGCTGCGAGCTCGGGGGCGGGCCAGGCCGGTCCTTACGGCACCATCCTCCTCTACAACGACACGTTCGTGCCGGGGTTGGTGTTCCCCGAGCCGGTAATGGGCCCGAACAGTAACTGTAGTTATTTAAATAATGAACAATTCAGTTTCGCGTATAATCAGCAACAGAAGGTCCTTTATGTCCTAAGACTACTAATCCTTTCTAACTATCATGGAAACTACTACTGTTTCTACAATACTATTTACGTCGTAAACGCGACGGACAACTCTATTATAAACATTGTAAACATCACGAACGCCTCTGGCTCAAGCACAGATAATGTGACTGTCTTACTTAGCGTGGCCTATGACAGCGCTAACGGCTACCTGTATGCTTCTGGGGCAACGGTTAACCTGACCACAACTAATGCGAGTTATTTCCTAGAGGCGCTAGACCCGCAAGAGAACTTTAAAGTAGTGCAATTAATAAAAATACCGTCCTATTACGGCTTATATAACTATTCTTCCCCTCCTTCATATGGACTTCCGTTTTCCGTTATCTATAATAACGTCACGGACTACATCTACGTCTCTTTTTGGTATTTCCTCGGGCCTAGCCAGCCTCCTTGGGTAAGTACCGTAGCCATAGACCCGAGCAACGGTGAAATAGTGGCGCACGCCTGGAACCTGACTTTGCTAGACGTATTCAATCCTATCAACGGGGACTTCTATCTCGGTCCATATGTAATAAACCCCTACTCCCTTGCAGTAATTGCTAACTACACTGGCGAGCTTCAGGCCGTGGGTGTAAACTTCTCCGGCGTCATACCGTTTGGAGAGGCTTACGATCCTAACGATGGGTACCTGTACATGTTGATCGGGTTCCAGAACAGCCCTGGAGCTATGGTAGCTGTTATGAATATGAATAATGGATCAATATTGAGTGTAAACTATATCCCACCAATTCCCTCAGATGTGGGCTTCATTATCTTTCCTGGCTTTGTTAGCAACGGCAGCGCCTATTTCGTATATGGAGTCAATTACCCACCATACGTGTTTAACGAGCTGCGATTACTAAAGGTTAATGCAAACGGAAACTACACCTTGTACAACATTATTGTAAACATTAGTGTAATCGGTATACGTTATGTGGAAGGGATAGTATATCCATTTGTATTTCCAGAAATTATGTATTACGCAGACCATAAGCTATATACCATCTATGTAAACCCAAACGGTCTGCTGTTTGGAACGCTCGCCGTCAACGTGGAACAGAACTTCACCGTCATACCCCCGTCGCCCTCGCCCACCTACGTATTGTACGTCCCAACGGCCGGCTACCTGTACGACTTCGACTCTGACAGCATATACGTAATTAACCCCTCAGACAACATGGTCGTTAAAGACGTCAGGTTAGTGTCTTCAAATTATCAATACTACTACGACTACTATTCTGGGTACCTCTTCATCTATTACCCGACGTACGGTGAGCTGCAGGTATTTAATGCGACTAGCCTTTCGCCAGTAAAGACCATTAACGTTAACGTAAGCGTGTATCAGTACGCACTCAATCCTATGGCCTATGTCCCCGCTGACAAATATCTAGTCATCGGTTCAACTAATGAGGTGGTGTTCCTAAACGTGAGCTCCGGGGTCATAGAGAGGACGATACCTCTCTACGGCAACGTCTCATCAGTAGCCTATGACTACGCTGACGGGGACGTATATGTTGTTGAAACTACCCCCTCCTCTAATTACTTGTTGAGGATAAGCTCCAACAACTTCACTGTAGTCGGTAATTACACGCTAGGAAACTTTTATAGATACGTCGAGACGTTCCCCTCGTCCCCGTTAGTTTTCATCGTGAATAGCTCGTCCCCGCTAGTCTTCAGCGTGAATAGCTCCACTAATCCCGTGTCAGTCTTTAACCCTTCAAATAACTCTATATACCCATTAAATATCACCATTAGCCAATCTTGGATCTATACCCTTGTATATGGCAATCTCACCGGCGAAATATTCATAGTAACTTCGCCGCCTGTGCCACCGCCATGGATCACAGGAACATCGTATATAGGTTATCCCTCTGGAAGCAATGAGTCAAATATAACGATTTACGAGATAAACCCCGTCACCCTATCGGTAGAAAGCGTCGTCTCGCTGAACGATCCTCTTAGCAACTCTGTGTGTTATCTTTACGTCACGGCGTTCGACCCCCTCACCTCGACCTTCTACGGCCTCGTTACACTCGGCTTGGTTCCCGCTGAGCCGGCCGTCTACTTGATCAGGGTCCCCGCAATTTCCTCTCAGCCATCAATTGTTTCGATAAGCGCTAGTGCCCCTGGAACACGCGTCATGCAAGAGTCCCCAAACAACTACCTAATTACTAACGTCACGCAGGGGTCTACCCTAAGCATAGAGCTGTACATCAACTCGAGCAGTGTTAACGCGTACCTGAACGGTAGTCCCATAAACATTAAGGTTCTAGGGAAAGGGTTCTACCTGGTCAGCCTACAATTCAACGAGAGCGGTGTGTACAACCTGACCGTGGTTTACGGGGACCCGGAGATCCACTTCACAATAGTTGTGATGCAGAAGTCGACGACGCCGACGACAACGACTACAACTACTACGACGAGCACGACCACGACCACAACGACCACCACAACTACGACCCCTGTAACCACGACCACGACAACAACAACCACGACTGCTAGGAGCGCAACTCAGAGCACTACCATAACCACGGCGGCAACAACTATTACCGCAACGACGCCCACCACGACCAATACCACTATGAGCACCACTGAGAGCGTGACGACTCAACAGACTGTGACGACGCAGACCGCTTCGCAGACCAACACGTCAAGGGGGCTGTCCACAGGGCTTGTCCTAGCGGCCATCCTGATAGTCGCTGCCGCGGTTGGGGCGACGCTCTTCCTGAGGAGGAGGTAGGGCGCCTTTTTCGAGTAGTTAACTGAGACCTACAACCTTACGTTCATTTCCCGAGAACCCCTGTGCGTGTTATTCTTCCTCAGCCGGCCTCGCGCTGGCCCTCTGAAACGTTACGTGCTCGTGCAACCCCTTATGACGTTTGAGCGGGCCCGGCTTGAGCAGGCCCCAGGCGCTGCTCCCACGCAGCCCAGGGTCCCGAGGCCGCGCGACGCTGCCGACTCCCGGGAAGGCCCCAGGACCTCCCCGGGCCCTGGTTGCCGGGGCCACGCCATCAAGTACTTCTCTACCTCCGCTGCCTGGGAGGAGCCTGGGTCCCTGGTGGAGACGCTCATGACTGGGTGTTCCTTGAATGGCTTGTTATACAGGGGTACACCCCCAGGGCCTCAGCTATTAAGACCACGGGCCTTCCGACGTCAACTATCCGCTCGATAAGGTTTGATGGGCCTTGGAGGCCCACCACAATGAAATCCACGGCGTCCGCAGACCTGGACCGGTCCCTCGGGGTATTCATAGCACCTGACCCTGTGGGCTGCGAAGCTGACGTCCTTATACATGCCCCCGAGCGCCGCCATCCCCTCTTTCCAAGGCCTTCAGCCCAACCCGAGGAACAGGGCGAACCTGGCCTCCGTCTCCTCAGTAGCTGCGTCGTACATGTGCCCGTAGGCAGGACCTCCTGGGTTGCCTACGCCCTTAAGCGAGAGCTCGAGGAATAAGGCCGTGATGGAGTTTAACTTGGTCGCCGAGTATATAGGTCTCGCCCAAGGACTTTTTGCAGCGCAACTGTAGTGTCAACCCCTCTGAGCAAGATATTGATGGACGCGACCTACAACTTCATTTCCTGCAGCCAGCGATGGAACGACATCTCCATGGGCGAGTACACCATGGCTAACATGCGGGGCTGGACAGGCACAGAGCCGGTAACGGGGTTCCAGTACTGGTTCGACGTCTATGGATACGCCCTGACGGACAGCTGCTCGTCGGTCGAGGCCAGGGACCCGCGCGAGGGGTCCTCGGGTGCCCCGAGGTAATCTACGGCTAGAAGCCGTGGGGCAGGCTCTCGACGCCCCTTTACCCCCGCCCTTGCGCTCTTGGCCAG